>NZ_JBKOOL010000075.1:0-25901 GCF_046764065.1 Nocardia sp. NPDC002869 | reverse complement strand
TCCCACCTTCGCGAGCAAGCTCACATCCCACCTTCGCGAGCAAGCTCACATCCCACCTTCGCGAGCAAGCTCACATCCCACCTTCGCGAGCAAGCTCACATCCCACCTTCGCGAGCAAGCCCACATCCCCACCTTCGCGAGCAAGCCCACATGCTCGCCATCGCGTATCGGCCCGCCTCGTCTTCCGCGAGCAGACCGACACGCACACCCCCTCCCGCCGTTCGCGGCCGCTGATTGTCTGACCTCGGCAGATCGGCGGAGCTGTCTCCCCGGACCGCTGGTAATCCGCTGGACGCTCGTCGATAGACTCGCTGAGCCCGGTGGAATTCTTTCGTTCGGCGTTCAGGAGAGAACATGTCTGCCCCACGTCCACCACTGGCGGGATTGGCCGCCGCGGCCGGTGCCGATACCGCGTTGCGGACCGTTTCCGGGATGCTCGGGCGATCGCCGGTGGAGCTGGTGGCGCCGGCGGCGGCGCGGTCGTTCGTCGCGGCGACCATGGCCGTCGAGCAGCCGGTGGTGGTGGTGACCGCGACCGGCCGGGAGGCCGATGACCTGACGCTGGAGCTGGGCGAGATGCTGGGGTCGGCGGTCGCGCAGTTCCCCTCCTGGGAGACCTTGCCGCACGAGCGGTTGTCGCCGGGCGCCGATACCGTCGGGCGCCGGCTCGAGGTGTTGCGGCGGCTGGCGCGTCCGGAGGATCCGGTGTTCCCGGAACCATTGCGGGTCGTGGTGACCACGGTGCGGTCGCTGATGCAGCCGATGGCGAGCGGTCTGGGCGATATCGAACCGATCGTGCTGCGGATCGGCGGGGAAGCCGATTTCGACGAATTGGTCGCGCGGCTGGTCGAATTCGCGTACACGCGCGTGGATATGGTGGGTAGACGCGGCGAGTTCGCGGTGCGCGGCGGCATTCTGGATCTGTTCCCGCCGACCGCGGATCATCCGGTCCGGGTGGAGTTCTGGGGCGACGAGATCACCGAATTGCGGCCGTTCTCGGTGGCCGATCAGCGTTCGCTCGGGGAGACCTCGCTGGAGGTCGTGGTCGCGCCGCCCTGCCGGGAACTGTTGCTCACCGCGGCGGTCCGCGAGCGGGCCGCGGAGGTGGCGGCGGCGAACCCGGCGGATGCCGCGCTGGTGGAGATGCTGGCGAAGCTGGCCGAGGGTATTCCGGTCGAGGGTATGGAGGCGCTGCTGCCGGTGCTGCAGCCCGGTGAACTGCGCTTGCTGACCGAGCAGTTGCCCGATCGCACCCATCTGCTGGTGTGCGATCCGGAGAAGGTGCGCACCCGGGCGGCCGATCTCATGCGCACCGGTGAGGAGTTCCTGGAGGCATCGTGGACCGCGGCCTCCTTCGGGGGTGACGCGCCGCTGGGCGCGCACGGGCTGGATCTGGCGGCGTCGGCCTATCGCCCGCTCTCCGAGATCCGGGCGAGTGCCGATACGCGGGAACTGCCCTGGTGGACGTTGAGCCCGCTGGCGTCCGGGGATCCCGCGGAGGTGGAGTTGCCGGTGCAGGCCGCTCCCACCGCGCGGGGGTCCGACGAACTGGTGGCGACCATTTTCGCGTCGCTGCGCGCGCATGTGACGACCGGCGGTCGCGCGGTGGTGGTGCTGGCCGGCCACGGTACCGCCCAGCGCACCCTGGAACGCCTCGGCGAGGCCGAGGTTCCCGCCGCGCACCTGGAGGCCGGTGCGGAACCGGCGTCCGGGGTGGTCGGGGTGCTGTGCGGGTCGCTGCACGACGGGGTGATCTTCGGGGACGCCGGCCTCGTGGTGGTCGCGGAATCCGATCTCACGGGTAACCGCGTCACCGCGCCGGCCGACGGCAAGCGGCTGCCCGCGAAACGCCGCAACCAGGTCGATCCGCTGGCATTGAACGCCGGGGACATGGTGGTGCACGACCAGCACGGCATCGGCCGGTTCGTGGAGATGATCGAGCGCACGGTCGGCGGTGCGCGGCGCGAATATCTGGTGATCGAATACGCCCCCGGGAAACGTGGTCAGCCCGGCGACCGGTTGTACGTGCCGATGGAATCGCTGGACCAGCTGTCCCGGTATGTGGGCGGGGAGATGCCCAGCCTGTCCAAGCTGGGCGGCGCGGACTGGGCGAACACCAAGCGCAGGGCGCGTAAGGCGGTCCGGGAGATCGCCGGTGAACTGGTGCAGCTCTATGCCGCCCGGCAGGCGGCGCCCGGCCACGCCTTCGGCCCGGACACCCCGTGGCAGCGGGAGATGGAGGACGCGTTCGTCTTCACCGAGACCGTCGATCAGCTCACCGCCATCTCCGATGTGAAGGCCGATATGGAGAAGGCCGTGCCGATGGACCGGGTGGTCTGCGGCGACGTCGGCTACGGCAAGACCGAGATCGCGGTGCGTGCCGCGTTCAAGGCCGTGCAGGACGGGAAGCAGGTGGTGGTCCTGGTGCCGACCACCCTGCTGGCCCAGCAGCATCTGCAGACCTTCTCCGAGCGGCTCGCGGGTTTCCCGGTGACCGTGAAGGGTCTGTCCCGGTTCACCGATCCGGCGGAATCGCGGGAGGTGCTCGCGGGGCTGGCCGAAGGGGAGGTCGATATCGTCGTCGGCACCCACCGGCTGCTGCAGACCGGTGTGCGCTGGAAGAATCTCGGCCTGGTGGTCGTGGACGAGGAACAACGTTTCGGGGTGGAGCACAAAGAGCACATCAAGGCACTGCGCACCCATGTGGACGTGCTGACCATGTCCGCGACGCCGATCCCGCGCACGCTGGAGATGAGCTTGGCCGGTATCCGGGAGATGTCGACCATCCTGACGCCGCCCGAGGAACGGCATCCGGTGCTCACCTATGTCGGCGGCTACAACGACAAGCAGGTCACCGCCGCGATCCGGCGGGAGCTGCTGCGCGACGGCCAGGTGTTCTACGTGCACAACCGGGTGTCCTCCATCGAGAAGGCGGCCGAGCGGATCCGGGATCTGGTCCCGGAGGCCCGGGTCGTGGTGGCGCACGGGCAGATGAACGAGGACACCCTCGAGCGCACCGTGCAGGGTTTCTGGCAGCGCGAATTCGATGTCCTGGTGTGCACCACGATCATCGAGACCGGCCTGGACATCTCCAACGCCAATACGCTGATCGTGGAACGGGCCGATGCGCTCGGCCTCTCCCAGCTGCACCAGTTGCGCGGCCGGGTGGGGCGCAGCCGCGAACGCGGGTACGCCTATTTCCTGTATCCGGCGGAGAAACCGCTCACCGAAACCGCCTACGACCGGCTCGCCACCATCGCGCAGAACTCCGAGCTCGGCGCCGGTATGGCGGTGGCGATGAAGGATCTGGAGATCCGCGGCGCCGGTAACGTGCTGGGCGCCGAACAGTCCGGACATGTGGCCGGTGTGGGTTTCGACCTCTACGTACGGCTCGTCGGCGAGGCGGTGGAGGCCTACCGCGCGGCCGCGGACGGCAAACCGATCACCACCGAGGAGACCAAAGAGGTCCGTATCGACCTCCCGGTGGACGCGCACATCCCGCCCGACTACATCGCCAGCGACCGGCTCCGGCTGGAGGCCTACCGCAAACTCGCCGCCGCCCACGACGATCCGGCGCTGGCCGCGGTGGTGGAGGAACTCACCGACCGCTACGGTCCGCTGCCGGTGGAGGTGGGCCGGCTCGTCTCGGTGGCGAAACTGCGGCTGCTGGCGCGGGAGTACGGGGTCACCGAGATCGCGGTCACCGGGACCACGGTGAAGGTGTCGCCGCTGGCGCTGCCCGATTCGAAACAGATGCGGCTCAAACGGATCTATCCGAGCGCGAACTACCGCGCGGCCAGTTCGGTGGTGCAGCTGCCGCTGCCACGGGTGCAGGACAGTGTCGGCGCCGACCGGCTGCGTGATGTCGCGCTGCTGCAGTATCTCGCCGATCTGTTGCTCGCCCTCGACGGCAAGGCCGCCGGAGCGGTCGATCTCACGGTCGCGACCGAGGTGAGTCCGGCGCGATGAGCGATGCGCGTGCCGACCGGCCCGAGCCGGGTGTGCTCGAATCGGAAACCGCTGTCGTGGCCGCCGGATTGGCCGAAGCGGTCGAGGTGATGGACCGGCTGTGGCGGTTCGGTGGCTGGGAGGTCACTCAGACCCACGATTCGCTGCGGCCGTATCTGCTGGAGGAGACCTACGAACTACTCGACGCCATCCAGCACGAGGACGCCGAGTCGATCCGGGAGGAACTGGGGGATCTGCTGCTGCAGGTGCTGTTCCATTCGCGGATAGCCGAAGCGGCCGGGGAATTCGCCATCGACGACGTGGCCGCCGCGCTGGTCGCCAAACTGGTGAACCGCAGCCCGCATCTGGCCGCGGGCCCCGACGAATACGGTTTCGATGCGGCGGTCACGGTCGAGGAGAAAGTGGCGGCGCAGGAGAAGGCTTGGGAGGAAAAGAAATCCGCGGAGAAGACGCGGCGTTCCTGCCTGGACGGTATCGCCATGGCGCAACCGGCGCTGGCGCTGGCGGAGAAGATCTGTTCCCGCAGCGTGCGGGCCGGTCTCCCAGAGGAGCTGATCCCGGACGATCTGCGTACCGTCCACCTGGGCGGTCCGGAGAGCGCCGAAGAGCGATTGCGCAAGGCCGCCCTCGCCTTCGCTACCGCGATTCGGCAGGCCGAGGACGCTGCCGAAATCCGCCGGGGCGTCCGCCTTCCGTTGTCTGCCGACGACTGGCTCGAGCACTGGCCGGCCGGTGTCCGGCGCGACCGGGCCACCCACTGCGATACAGGTCCCTAGACGTTCACTCCGTAGTCGCGCGCGATACCGGCCAGACCCGAGGCGTAGCCCTGACCGATCGCGCGAAACTTCCATTCGCCCTGCCGGCGATAGAGTTCGCCGAATACCATGGCGGTTTCGGAGGAGGCGTCCTCGGAGAGGTCGTAGCGGGCGAGTTCGGCGCCGGTGTTGAGATCGACTACCCGGATATAGGCGTTGCGGATCTGGCCGAAGGACTGGCCGCGCTGATCGGCATCGTGGATGGAGACCGGGAAGAAGATATTGGTGATCGTCTCCGGCGTATTGGCCAGATCGACATTGATCACCTCGTCGTCCCCGTCGCCCTCGCCGGTGAGATTGTCGCCGGTGTGCTCGATGGTGCCCTCCGGGGACCGGAGGTTGTTGTAGAAGACGAAATGCTGGTCGGAGAGAACCTTCAGATTCGGTCCGGTGGCCAGGGCGCTGGCATCCAGGTCGTAGTCGGCGCCCACGGTGGTGCGCACGTCCCAGCCGAGTCCGACGGCGATCTTGGTCAGGTTGGGGGCCTGTTTGGACAGCGAGACATTGCCGCCTTTGGCCAGGTTGACGCTCATGTTCTCCTTCCCGCGGCGCCTGGGCGCCTGATGATCACGGCGCCGAGCGCCCGGAACCATCGGCGCCGTCGCGCCCGACGACGACCGCGCCGGGTCACCCGATGGGGAGCGCCCCGGACGCGAGGGATGTTGCGGCGCCGGAGTAATCCGGCGATCGGGTGTCGTACCGCACCGCACCGAGTGAAGCGCCGGAAACACCCGAGGTGGTGAGCCGGGCGGTCCGGCTCAGATCTTCTCTTCGTTCTCCGCCCAGGACTTCAGCGTCGACACCCGGTGTTCCAGGGCGCGCAGTTCGCTGTCGTCGAGCACCGTGCGCTGGATCCCCTGCGCGACCGCGAAAGCCGACTGCCGGTGATCGTCGATCACATCCACATCGAGGCGCACCGCCACATAGTCGTCGGCGCCGGGCATCTCCTCGGCGATGACCTTGGCCGCGCCCCGGGCGCACAGCGCCACATTCCCGCCGCCCAGGATGAGCAGCGCCACCTGCGGCCGCTCCCGCAGCCGGGCCAGTGAGCCGCGATCGAATTTGAGACTCAGCAGGATTCGCCGGTCGCCGGCGCGGACCGGCCACGACACCGGGATGGCATGCGGCGCGGGATCGGTGGTGACCAGAACCGCGATAGTCTCCTGCGGCCATTCCGGCAGCGCATCCAGCTCGGGATGGTCGGTTGCGGGATTTTCCGCAGGGCTGATTCCGGCTGCCATAACGTCCCCTCCTGGATCGACGTGGTACGGCGGGGGTGTGCCGTACCACGCACCAGTCTAGAGGTCGGCGGTACGGCGCACCGACAACCCGGGCAGATGAGCCACCGCATCGTGCCCACGGGTGCGAGCAACGGTGTATCACCTGGTGAATTAAGCGAGGTCGCCAGGTGAGTTACTGTAAAAAGAAGACTGCTGGCAATGCTATCCTCGTTCGGTCAGCGTCGCGATGACCGGTAACTTGGTGTTGAGGGTCAGTGCGGAAACCGGGGTGGGGTCCGGGTTTTCGATGGTCAGCTCGAACCGGCGCATAATGGTCGAGAGTGCGAGCTGCATCTCCATCATCGCGAACGCGTTGCCGATACACATGTGTCCGCCGGCGCCGAAGGGCAGGTATACGTTCCGGTCACGGGCGGCGACCGCGTCGGCGGTGAACCGATCCGGGTCGAAGGTGTCCGGCTGGTTCCAACACTCGGGGTTCCGATGTGCGTGGTAATAGCTGAACAGCACCGTAGTGCCCGCCGGGATGCGGTAGCCCCCGATCTCGTCGTCCTCGCCGGCGCGACGTTGTCCCATCCATGCCGGCGGTTTGAGTCGCAACACCTCCTCCATCACCTGCTTGCTGTAGGGCAGCGCGGGCAGGTCGGTCAGGGTGGCGTGCCTGCCGGGCAGTGCGGAGTCGACGTCGTCACGCAGCCGCTGACGCACCTCTGGATGCAATTGCAGCTGCAGAATGGCGGATGTCAGGGCCGAGGAGCTGGTCTCGTGACCGGCGAAGAGCATGGTGACGACCTCGTCGCGCAGCTCCCTGTCGTTGAAATTCTCGCCGGTATCAACGTCCGTGGCGGCCATGAGCATGGCCAGCAAGCCGCTGCTGTCGGTACCGCGCAACTTGTTGATCACTGTGTAGACGATGGCATCCATATCGTCGATCGCCCGCCAGAAGCGGCGGTGGCTCGGCGTCGGAAACTTCAAGGGGAGCAACGGCATCCGCACGAACTTTCCCAATTCGGCATTCAACCGCTGCGTCGCGGTGGAAAAGCCGGTGACTTCCGGACCTAGGGGATCCAATCCGAACAGCGCCCGTACCACGATCCGCAAGGTGAGATGGCTCATCTCCTCGCCGACGTTGATCGTCCGGCCGGCTCGCGCACGTTCGGCCCATCTCTCACACATGGAGTCGATCTCGGCCACCATGACCTCGCTGAGCGCCTCGATCTTCTTGTGGTGAAAGGCGGGCTGGGCGAGGCGCCGGTTGCGTCGCCACTGATTGTGGTCGGCAATGGTCGCTATTCCACGCCCTAGGAATGGTTCGATGAGGTCGTACATCTGGGTCTCGCGGCTGAAGTTCGCCATGCGTTCCTGCAAGATGTACTTGATGTGGTGCGGATGGGTGATCCCGACCATGCTCCCGTTGACCAGCTGGAACTGAAATACGTTGCCGTGCTGAACCATGGAATCGGAGAGGAACGTTATCGGATCGGTGACGAAGCGCCTGGTGTTGCGGAGGCGGCCTGTCACCACCGGGGGAAGCCCGGTGACAGTGGCGGAAGTGGAGGTCACCTCAATAATTAGAACGGATAGCGTGGATACTGGTCATCGTTCGGCAAATATGGCCGGAAGTGCGCTACCGCAGCGGGTTACCCGCCGTCGAAGGCGCGCAACCCGAGCCGTACGTGGCCGCGAATTCGGACCTAACTCACGGCCGCCCGTTGGCGGGGCGTGAGCACTGCGTCCTGTTCGTCCAGCAGGCTGAAGTACTTGCGCAGCATGAGGGCGGCGGTGGCGGCCAGGCCCGCGGTCAGCCCCCACCAGACCCCGGCCGCACCCAGACCCGCCGGATAGGCCAGCACGAGCGCCGTCGGCAGTCCGACGATCCAGTAGCCGACCACCGACAGCCGGAAACCCGCGTTGGTGGCCTGCAACCCGCGCAGCAGGCCGGTGCCGATGTTCTGGGCCGCGTCGAAGAACTGCAGCACGATACCGATCAGCAGCAGCGACCGCGCTACCTCCACGGTCGCGTAATCGGTGGGATCGAGGAACAGGCGCAGCACCAGGTCGGGGACGAAGAAGTAGGCGAGCCCGGTGACCAGCGTGACCACTCCGGCGAACTGCAGCGCCAGCCGGGCCAGGCCCCGGGCGTCCGCGGTCTCGTCTCTGGCGACACTGTGGCTGACCAGGACCGACGCGCCGTGCGAGATGCCGATGGCGATCTGGAACACGATGTAGATCACCTGGTACACGACATTGTGGGCGGCCAGCGCCGCGGGGCCCAGCGCCCCCATGACCAGCGCGAGTACCGAGAACATCCCGGCTTCCGACCCGTAGGTGAGGGCGATGGGCGTGCCCAGCCGCAGTTCGCCGCGTACGGTCGTCATCCGCACCGGCCACGGCCGGATCGGCAGAGTGGCGCCGAGTTCGGGATCGCGGCGCACCATCGTCCAGAACACAGCGAACATGAGCAGGAAAACCAGCGAAGTGGCCACCCCGACACCGGTCGACCCGAGCGCGGGCAATCCGGCCCAGCCGTGGATCAGCGCCAGGGCAAGCACGAGGTTGACCGCGATGGAACCGAGAGTCACCGCCAGCAGCGCCTGCGGCCTCCGCATTCCCACGGTGTACTGGCGCAGCACCTGGAACCACAGGCAGGGCAGCAGGCCGGGAGCCAGCGCCACCATCAACGGCCGGGCCTCGGCCAGCACTCCGGCGTCCTGGCCGAGCCATTGCAGCGACCAGCCCAGCCCGATGAGTACCGCGCCGCCGAGCAGGCCCGCGACGGTGGCGATCAGAAAACTCGACCGCACCACATCGCGGATCTCGGGGTCGGGATCGTCGCCGCGTTTGCCGGCGGCGCCCACTGCGGCGGCGATCTGGTTTCCGCTACCGGTGATCAGTCCGACGCACATGGTGCGGATCTGGTTGAACAGCACCAGCGCCAGACCACCGGCGGCGACCGCGCGCACACCGAGACTGCCCATCAGGGCGATATTGGTGGTGGATACGGCGACCTGCGCCAGCTGGGTGAGCGCGATCGGGGCGGCCAAGGCGGCCAGACCGGCCGGGGCGGCCAGGCGCCGGCCGTCGGGACGAATTCGCGAGAGGGGTGTGCTGATCACCGGGCCCGCACCATGGTGTCCGATTCCTCCGTATGTTCGTGTTCGTCCGGTCGGCCGACTCGGACTGCGTGGGTATTCCCGGCCGCGGCGTCGTTCAAAACGGCCGCCCCCACCGGATGATTGCCGCGGCTCGCGGGGGCGTAGCGCGTCAGCATGACATGGACTTCGCGTTCGGTCTCGATATCGAGCAATTCGCGGGCGGCCATCCAGTCGTCGTCGAAGACGGTGTCGAGATACTTCTCGCCGCCGTCGCAGACGATGGTGACCACGGTGGACCCGGCCGGGAACTCCTCGAGCCGGGTGAGCGCGGCATGGACCGAACCGCCCGCCGAACCGCCGAGCATCAGGCCCAGCTGCCGCGATACCGCGCGGCAGGTGGCGAACGCGGCCCGGTCGGTCACCTTCACGCCCTCGTCGAGCAGGTCGTAGTCCACGGCCGTACCGATGGTGGCACCGGGCGGGGTGCCGGTGCCCGACTGCCAGTACGGCCCGCCCGGTCCGCCGAAAGCGATCGAGCCGACCGGTTCCACGCCGATCACCCGCGGGACACACCCCAGCTGCCGCAGCCGCGTCGCGGTCCCGAACAGGGAACCACCGGTGCCGACCGCGGACAGCAGGATATCGACCCGGTCCACCTCGGCCAGTAATTCCTCGGCCACCGCGTAATAGCCCACGGCATTTGCGTCGTTGTTGTGCTGTTCGGTGAAGAACGCGTCGGGCTGCCCGGCCGCCAGCGCGGCCGCGTAATCCTCACGCGCCGAGGTCGCCAGATTGTCGTCGCCGTCGCCGGCGACGAAAACCAGGTCCGCGCCCATTGCCCGCATCGCCCGTAATTTGTCCTTACTCGCGTGATGGTCGACCACCGCGGTGAAACGATAGCCGCGTTCGGCGGCGACCACGGCGAGACCGAGCCCGGTATTTCCGGATGTGGATTCGATGATATGTCCGCCCTCGCGCAGCAGACCCCGACGCTCCGCGTCGAGAACCATTTCCCGCGCCATCCGGATCTTGGCGGCGCCGGTCGGATTGAACTGTTCCAGCTTGAGGAGTAATCGGGTACCGGACCCGGTGGCGGCCAATTCGAAGAGCGGGGTGCGGCCGATCAGGTCCGTGACACGGGTGACGAGGGACATGGCGGATCTCCTGGGCGTCGATAACGGGTAATGCGAAGAGACCGGGGGCCGACGGTCTCAGTGACGGGATTGATCGAGAGCCCAGCGATACCGGCCGCCCGGCGCTTCGGAGAGCACCACCTTGGGCGGAAGAGGCAATTCGTGAAAGGGCGATTCGTTGGAATCCATCTGATATCCGGCGGTATTCGGATAGATCAGCAGATCGCCGGCCTCGGCCGCGCGGGGTAGCGGGATCCGGCGCCAGCTCAGCATGTCCGATTCGAGACAGGTGGCGGCGCCGACGACCGTGGCGGTCGGGGTCCCGGGGCCGTCCGGCCAGAGCACCGGGTCGGGAAGGTATTCGCTGTCGAACCATTGTTCGGAAAGGCTCAGGCTCGTACCGTCCACGGTCAGGATCCGGTAGGGCTGCCCGTGTTCGTGGCGGGTCTTGCCGCCCTGCACCCGGAACACCGTGCTGCCCGCCCGGTCCAGCAGGGCCCGGCCCGGTTCGACCGCCAGGTTCGTCTCCGTGCGCCGCAAGCGGCCGACGAGATCGTCGCGTCCGAGAATCGCGGTGAGCATGGCGGGGCCGGGTTCGGGAAAGGAATACGGATAGTACGACTCGAACGCTTTTCCGGAATGGAACCAGCGCCGGGTCACGTGTTCCCGGAACTCCCCCCAGTCGGCGGCGGGAACGTAATCGACACCGAACCCGCCACCGATGGACACGGTGGTGGCCGGATGGCCCAGCGACCGTGCGGCGCGACACCGGTCGAGCAATTGCCCGGCCATTTCGGCGCGGGGGATCGGGTCGTAACCGGAGAGATGGAAACTGAACCCCTGCACGGTGATCGACGGATAATCGGCCGATTCGGAGACGGCGTGATCGAGTTCCTCGGCCGACATACCGAACCGGCTTGCCGAGGCCGCGGGCAACGCCCGCAGCAGTACCCGGACCGGGAGGTCCAGGGCGGCCAGGCGTTTCAGCTCGCCGATACTGTCCACGGCGACCAGGCATCCGTGCCGGGCGGCCAGCCAGTGCAGATCGTCGGTCTTCTCGGGCCCGGTGACCAGCAGGTCCGCGCCGCGGATGCCCTGTCCGAGTGCGGCGGTGAGTTCGCCGGTACTGGATACATCGATACCGGCCCCGGCGGTGGCGCAGGCCCGTGCCACACAGGCCGCCTTGTTGGCCTTCTTGCCGTAGTACACCGCGCCGGTGACCCCGGACTCGGTGAACACTCGCTGGAAGCCCCGGATATTGTCGACCACCCGGGCGGGGTACATCAGATGGAAGGGGCCGCCCACCGCGAAAGCGATATCGCCCAGGAGCTGCGGATCGGCGAGGACCCGCTGCTCCCATGGATCGCGATGGGCGGGGACCGGTGCCGCCACGGTGCCCGCGTACCGGCCCGATGATCCCGATCCGGCTCCGGTGGGGACATCGGCTCCGGTCAATCCCATAGCGAGACCTCCGTGCCGCGGCCCTCGGCGATGGCCCGTCCGGCCAGGGCGTGGGCCACCGCGATATCGGTGAGCACCAGACCGCTGTTGTAGACGAAGATCTTCTGGTCCGCCCGCTGCCGGGCGACGGCGCGCCGGCTCAGTATCTGCGGCAGCTCCGCATCCACCCGGCGCAGTTCGCCGTGGTCGTCGGCCATATCGGTGCCGGTCACCGCCATCTGCTCGGCGCTGGTGGCGATCACCCGGTCGGCGGCGTGCAGCGTGGAGGGGGCCAGTCCGTAACCCACCAGCACCACCACCGAACCCGGTTTGAGGTGCTCGGATTCGATGGCCACCTCGGTCCCCGGCCCGGCGGTCGCCAGCACCACATCCGCGTTCCGCGCCGCGGCGTAGGGATCGTCGACATTCTCCAGCAGTGCGTGCGGGGCGTATTCGGCGAGCTGCCGGTGCACCGCCTCGATGCCCTCGGGATGGGTGCCGTACAGCATCAGTTTGCGCAACTGCGGGTTGGCGGCCAGCAGATGCGGTAGCGCGTTGCGGCCCTGGGTGCCGGTGCCGACGAGCAGCACGGTATCGGCGTCACGGTGCACCGTCTCGCGCACCAGCAGCGCCGATACCGCCGGGGTCCGCAGCGCGCCGACCCGCGCGCAGTCCATCATGGCGATGGGCGCGCCGGTGGTGTCGTCGTACAGCGTGATGGTGGTGTAGTAGCGCTTGGTGGTGCGATCGTGCCCGGGGTCGAACTTGTAGGACGTCTTCATGGCGACCACCCGGCGCCGCCCGTCCCGGCCCAGCATCGCGTAGGCGACCGACCAGCCGTCCGGATCGGCCACGCTGAGCTTGCGTGGATTATCGGAATCCCCCGCGGCCAGTGCGATATACGCCTCTTCCACCGCGCGGACCACCTCGGCCGGGGCCACCGGCACATCGGCGAGATCGCCGCGGCTCAGGACGCGCAGGGGGGTCGGCCGGTCACGTGTGCTCAACGGATCCTCGATCATCTACTGCACCGTTCCGCTCTGCCCGCACCCGTGGCGCCGGTAGCGGCGCGAAGGGCGCGATGATTCGCTGACCGTATCCATTCTCCTCGGATTCGGCTGCGCGGCGCGGGCGTTCGGGTAGCCGGATGTTCACTCGTTTGAGCCAGCGGTCGGTGCCGTCGTAGCGCGCGGTGAACGGAACCCGGCCGTGAACTGCGACATCGTTGTCGACCAGGAGCAGTTCACCGGGTTCGAGACAGGCCAGCACGCATACTCGTTCGAGTTCGTTTTCCAGCCGCTGGTAAGCCGCACGGTAGTGCGGGCCGGCGTCGTCGAGGGGGGTGTAGGCGGGGTCGAATCGCATCGTGAGGGCCTCGGGCCTGTCTTCGTCTCCGGGTTCGCACCAGAGTGTGGGCACCGGTACGGCGGTTTCGCGGTCGAAATCTGAGCCGTAGGAGACATCCGGCAGGATCGGCAGAGTGGGGGTGCGCAGCGCGTCCTGTTCCGCGGCCGTGAGGTCCACCCTGCGCACCGACGAGACGGTGGTGCCGACGCGGTCCGGATTGCGCAGGCAACCCAGCAGCAGCAGATTCGCGCGCAGCGGGTGGAAGGCGTCCTCGGTGTGCGGGCTGAGCAGGATGGTGCTGCTGGCCCCGGACTGCTCGAACTCGTGCCCGGCCGCCGGCACGATGTTGTTGACCAGCCGGCCGTCCTGTTGACCGGCCCAGCCGAACGGTTCCCCGGCCGCCGCGGCCAGTAACAGCATGGCGATATCCAGCTCGAATGAGCAGCCGGGGCGCTCGGGCTCGGTAGTCCACGCGGTCGCGCTCTGCCAATCCGGTGGGGTGGGGCCGATTTCGTCGTCGTACAGGGGCAACCGGCGCAGCACACACGCGCCGGCCGTGGTGGCGGGCGGGCGCATCGCGGTGCGGACTGCCGTGGGGAGTTCGCCGGCGCGTGCGGTGATCAGGTCGATCAGGTCGGAGTCGGCGAGGGTGCGCGCGGCAGCTCCCGGCGCGGGGTCCAGTGTGAACGCGATCTCAGCGGCCAGTTCGCGCACCGCCTGTCCGGCGGTCTCGGGTAACTCACGGTGCTCGATATCTTCGATGCTAGGAGGGTGAAGCGTCTTACGTTCGGAGAGAACGCCTTTCACCAAAATTTCCCTTCTCGGAAGCGTTGTTCGGAGTACCGGTGGTGACGAGTCGATGCGAAGTTAGTGCGTTCGCGCACCCGTGGCAAGGGTTGCCTAACTATGGCGTGTGATAGCTTCTGCATATCGCATGCTCGAAGTGCAGGTGGACGGGTGTGCGGGTGCCGATCGCTCGCGTCACGATGAGACGCAGAACACGGTAAGGCTAGCCTGCCCTTGCGGCAAAATCGGCGCGCCGCGCCGGGGAACGAGAGTGACCGTGCCGCAACGAATTCGGCCGGTCCGCCGACCGGCCGACCGGGGTCAGAGACTGTTCGCGAGCAGGGCGTACTGGGCCGCGGTCTTCTGCTCGATCTCGCTCTCGCTGTCGCTGGACACCACGCCCACATACCGCTTGTACGGCACGAAGCAGCGGAACCGGTACTGATGCTGCGGATCACCGGAACTGTTGAGCTGCAGGCATTTCGCGCCCGGAATATCGGCCGGGGCGGGATGGGCGTCGTAGGCCGCACCCGTCGATTCGACGAAACCGTCCACCAGGATCGGCGCACCCGCCGGATCGCGGACCCGGGCCACCGAACTGCCGTCGGCAAAGGCGGTGGCCTCGAATCCGGACTCGTCGAGCAGCCGGGCGCGGGCGGGCTGATCGTCGGCCGAGTTGATCAGATAGTTGCGGCCGTAGACGGCGAACTTGTCGGGATCGGGTACCTGACCCGAGCGGTCGGCGACCACCACCCGCGCGAGTAGGTCCTCCGGGTCCACCCGGAGATCGGGGATATCGGCGAGGGGAGTGGGACTGAACCGGCCGAGCTGGGCGAGCTGCGCGGTGAGGGTTTTGTCCACCCAGGACACCAGATCCTTGCTATCGGCCTTCGGCCGCTGCACGAACAGCGAGATCACGAACTCGTCGTGGGCCAGGAAAGCGCCCACATTGGCGATACCGGGCCGCCAGTGCACCAGCGCGTCGGGGTGCTTCTCCGACTTCAGCCGCCGGTTGTCCGGAGAGACCCCGATATCGGCGTCCTCCAGCTCCTTGGCCGCCTTGGCCGCCGCCGAGGTATCGGGAAAACGCAGAGCCACCACTGTGATCGCGGTGGCGTCGGCCTCCGGGTGGGTCTGGCCCTCCGGGTCGTCGCGATCGGCCCCGCTGGCCGCGTACCCGACCACCATCCGGCGATTCTTCAGCACCGGTGCGGACACATTGGCCAGGAAATCGGTCGCGGCGTCGGTATCGGGCAGCACCTTCGAACCGCGGCCGTATTTCAGGGAGGGATCGACCTGACTGCTGGTGACAACCGCCTCCGACATGCGGATACCCTCCAGCATGGGCCCGTGGTCGCCCGTGGCGGCGGGGTAGCTGAACTTGTCGACCGGGAAGTCGCCGACCGCCAGGGTGCGCACGTCGATCTCGCCCGGGACCGGCGTCCCCGCCAGGGCACCGCATCCGGACAGTGCGGCCGCTACCAGAGCGACGACCGCGGTGACGGTGCTGGCACGCGATATCCGAACCATGGGCTGGCCCCTCGTTCCGATCGAAACTGCGGTGTCGAAGTTACCCGACATACAACGATCTCGGGGAGGGGCGTCGCACGCCGTGCCATACCCTGGACCGGTGGCAGGCCAACCGCAGCGCGACTCCGACGGAAGCTGATCCTCGTGCGGGATCAGCAGGTCGAAGTCGTCGCCGGAGCGCATGCGGCGGCCCGGGTCGCGGGGGCGGTGGTGCTGGTGGCCCATCGCGGTGCGGGCCGGCCCACCGAGCACGCCCCGGCGGTGCGGGCCCTTGTCGAACTGGCCGAACTGGTGCACGAGGCCGCCGTGCGCCGGCCCGACGGCCCGGGCGCACTGATCGCCCGGGAGGCGACCAGATGGCTCATGGCCCGGGCGGACCGGACCAGCCCGGGGACCGCCATCGATTTCGGCATACTCTCCGCCGCGGGCCCGGACCGGGTGGCGATATTCCTGCACGGTGCCGTCACCGCCGTCCTCGACGGGGCGCACAGCGAGTACTACCACGGCCGCGACGCGGTCTTCACCGTCGACCGGGCGGCAGCGATACCGGACCGCGCGGTCGCGCTGTTCGTCGACGACACCGCCGGCGACCCGGATGAGGATTTCCGGCCCGTACTGCCGGCCACCCGAGGTATCGGGCGGCTGGTGGAGGGCCTTGCCGAGGCCGGCGGGGTGATCGCCTGGACGCCGCCCGCCGACCCCGGCGGGACGACCGGTTCCCGGGTGACGGAGACCGGAAGCCGGACGACACCCGAGCCGGCCGCGGAAACCGCGGTGACCGGCGGCACGGCACGGCCCGCGCCCGCGACGCCGCTGGACCCCGACGCTGTGGCCACCGCTGTATCGACGCCACTGCTGGACACGGTCGAACTGTCCGAGCGGGGGAGTAGGTTCCGCGGTGCCCCGGGGGACCCGGAAACCACCGGCGGACCGCGGACCGCGGTCCCGGCCACCGATCCGCATCGGGCACAGACCGAGATCAGCGGGCGGCAGCCGCCGCGCGGCGGTCCGGCGGCCGGCCCCGGGCCCGACGAGACGGCGGACTCCCGGCAGCCGGAGCCGGATGGGCCGCGCCGGACACCCGCACATCCCACCCCGCGTCGGCACCGGCCCTACGCGTCACCCGACGCGCTGCCCGGTCCGCCCGAGCGCGGGACACCCCCGCTGGACCCGGAACTACGGCGCCGGACCGAGGCCACCGCGAAGGGCACCGCGCTCACCGTGAAGGTCATGGGGTTCAAATGCGCGCGCGCTCATCCCACCGATCCCCGGGCGGCCTTCTGCAGCGTCTGCGGTATGCCCGTGGACCAGACCCAGCCGCTGATCGAAGTGGTGCGTCCGCCGCTGGGCATCCTGGTCCTCGACGACGGTGCGACCCATCTACTGGAAAGCGACTCCGTGCTGGGCCGCGATCCGGAACATTCCGAACCCGCGCGCCGCGGGCTCACCCCGCTACAGGTGGTCGACAATTCCGGCGGGATGTCCCGCGCGCACGCGGAGCTCCGCCTGGTGAACTGGGACGTGACGCTGGTCGACCGGGGATCCACCAACGGCACCCGCACCCGGGCCACGGGCTTCCGGGACTGGGTCCGTATTCCGCCGCATCAGCCCGTGGTGCTGGTGCCGGGCACCGAGATCCTGATCGGCCACCGGATGCTGCGGTACGAATCCGCCGCGCCGCCCCCCTTCGGTCTGTGACGCGGGGTTCGTCGCCGCGTTATTCGTACCTGGCGCTGCAGGTGTTCTCGCCGCCGAGCACTCCGGCACGGAAGGCATCCACGCGGGAAAATCCGCTCGGCACCGTTTTACCCTCGACATCGCTGGCGGCCAGGCCGTCGGTCAGCAGGCCCGAGACCGCCTCGTCCAGATCACCGGCGGCCAGCGTGATATCGCCCTCGGCCCGCCCGGATTCCGCCAGCTTCCCGGTGGCCACCCCGGACAGACAGGCCGCCCGCAATCCCGTTTTCGCCCCCACCAGGTCCTGGTCCCGGCTCTGCTGCACCGACAAGGTGTAGCGGGAGATGAACACCACGTAGCCGTTGTAGTCGCCGGTGACCTTCACCGGCAGCGGGACCTCCGAATGATCGGTGGCGGCCCCGCGCTCGGCGAGTCCGCCGATATTGGTGGCGATCGTATTACTGGCCGGGCAATAGGTGACGGGTTCGGTGGAAACGCCGTCGCTGCATTCGATGTCGGCCCCGTCGTAGCGGTAGGTCGGCTCCTGCGGGATCGGCAGGATCACCGACAGGGCCTTGCTCAGTTCCACCAGGCTCCGCTCGGTGATCTCGAACTCCCCGGATGTGCCCTCGAAACTCTGGGGCAGATCACCCCGGCGCTGGTCGATCTCGTCCATATCGATCCCCTTGCACCCCTTGGCGCCGTCGGTGAAACCGATCTGTACCGCCGAAACCCGTTCGAAGGCCGAGCCGTGCACGCTCTCGGGATCGTCGGGGTCCGAATCGCGGATCGCCACCGTGGCGGCGAGGACCGAGTTCAGTCCGTCGGAGGTGTTGATGGTGAAGTAGTCCGATTCCCCCTCGGCCACCCAGCGCATGTACGCCCCGGCGAAACAGTCGGCCTGCTGTTCTTTGACGATCACCGGATCGTCGCGGTCGACGATGTTCGCGTTGTTCTGGATGGCGTGCCCGTATTCGTGGGCGATCACCATCACCACCGACATCTTCCCGAACGTCTCGGTCATGGTGGGCAGCAGCAGCGCCCGGTCCCAGCCGATGGAGTTGTCCAGCCGGCAGTACGCGGCATTCACCATCCGATAGGTCGATTCGGAACAGAACTCCACCGATTCGCGCCGCGACTCCCGGGCACTCCAGGAGATCAATTTGTCGACCGGTTCGAACTCACCCTCGAACTCGGCGTCGTAATGCTGCTCCCAGTACGCCTGGACATCGGTGACCGCGTTCAGCGCGAGGGTATCGACCTCGCCGCCGTCGCCGTGCTCGGCGACGAGGTCCGAGGCCGGCGGGTTCTCCCGGGGACCGCTGGGACCGCTGGTGGTCGGCAGGCCGGCGACCTGGAAGGGATTGTCGTAGATCGATACCGCCCGGCCGTCCACGAAACGGGTACATCCGGTGACCAGCAACAGTGCGCACAGTGCCGAGACGACGGCAGCGGCGGTCGTGAGTTTCGGCATGGATCCTCCCCCATTTCGGCCGGTGCGGGTGCTGCTCGTTGCCTCCGGAGCGGGGAGTTCGCCCCCGCTCGGGGGCACCTCCGATGCCCGGGTAATGGAATAGTATCCGCTGCATGTCTGCACCGGGGGTGCGCACCATCACGGTGCGCCATGATGGAACTGAACGAGTCTTCGACTCGAATCAGCAGATCACTCTGGGCCGTGCGCCCGAGGTGACGCTGTTCGTCGACAGTCCGCTGGTATCACGGGTCCACGCGATATTGGCCTGGCAGTCGGGAGCCTGGGTACTCACCGACAACGGAAGTACCAACGGGGTGTTCGTCGATGCTCGCCGGGTCGGCGGGCCCGTCCCGATCGACCGGCCCACCCAGGTCCGGCTCGGTGACGCCATCAGCGGCCCACTCCTCTGGCTCGTTCCCTCCGGCGTCCCTCAGCAGCAGCCGGCGCGGCCGTCGTCGCCGGCGCGTCCCGTCCCGCCGCAGCGTCCGGCACCACCACCGCCGCCGCGGCCGCAGTCCGGTCCACAGCCGCAGGTCGGACCACACGGCCAGCGCGGTCCGACCCCCGGCCAGCCGTTGCCCGCGCAGCGTCCGGCACCGCAGCAGTGGCCGCCGCACGGTGGACAGCCGCCCCGGCCGCCGCAGATCGCCACCGCGGCCCAGCCGCCTGTCGTCCCGCCCCAGCCCGCCAATGTGAACATGACCGCCAAGGCGAGCGTGGCCGCCGTCCCACCGGTCCGCCACCGCAACATCGAGGGGCCCATCGCCCGCGCCGACCGGATCCCGCCGGGGGGTCTGGCGATCGGGCGGACCCCGGACAACCAGATCGTCGTCAACGATCCACTGGCCTCCCGGAAACACGCGCGCCTGATCGCCGGGTCCGAAGGTCTCGCCCTCGAGGACCTCGGTTCGGCCAACGGAACATTCGTCAACGGTGTTCGGCAGCAGCACACGGTGCTGCGCGAACGCGACATCATCACCATCGGCAATATCGACTTCGAGGTCCAGCAGGGCACGCTGGTGCACCGGCAGCGCCCCGTCGCCGAACAGGGCCTGGCCGTGCACGGGGTCGGGTTCACCGTCGAGGGGAACAAACAACTGCTCGTCGATGTGAACATGCAGGCCGCGCGCGGCACGCTGACCGCGCTGATCGGTCCCTCCGGGGCGGGTAAGTCGACGCTGTCGCGGTTGATCGCGGGTAGCACGCAACCCTCCGGCGGTGCCGTGACCTTCGAGGGCCGTGATCTGCACGCGGAATACGAGGCGCTGCGCTCCCGTATCGGCATGGTGCCCCAGGACGATGTACTGCACCGGCAGCTCACCGTCCGGCAGGCCCTCGGTTTCGCCGCGGAACTGCGACTGCCGCCCGACTCCTCCACAGCCGATCGCCGGGAGGTGATCGACGGTGTGCTGCGCGAACTCTCGCTCACCGAACACGCCGACACCCGGGTCGACCGGCTCTCCGGTGGTCAGCGCAAACGGGCCTCGGTGGCATTGGAGCTGCTCACCGGGCCCTCCCTGCTGATCCTGGACGAACCGACCTCCGGCCTGGATCCCGCATTGGACCGCCAGGTCATGATGATGCTGCGCGAACTGGCCGATGCCGGCCGCGTGGTGATCGTGGTCACCCACTCCGTGGCCTGCCTGGACATGTGCGATCAGGTGGTGCTGCTGGCGCCCGGCGGTAAAACCGCCTACGCCGGAAACCCGGCCGGTGTCGAAGCCGCGCTCGGAACCAGCGATTGGGCCAAGATCTTCGCCGATGTGGCGGCCAATCCGGATGCCGCGTTCGCGCACTACCGATCCCGCCAGGCGGCGCTACCGCCCCCGCCACCGCCCGCGGCACGGCAGGGCGGTGGCGGTTCGCCCCCGCAGTCCGGTGCCTGGAAACAGTTCTCCACGCTGGCGCGGCGGCAGTTGCGGCTGATCCTGGCCGACCGCGGCTACCTCGCGTTCCTGGTGCTGTTGCCGTTCGTGCTCGGTGGGTTGTCGCTGGTGGTGCCGGGACAGTACGGGTTCTCGCCGCCGCCGCTCACCCAGACCGACGACGGGAACTTCGTTCGCGCCGGCAGTTCCGAACCGCAGCAGTTGCTGGTGGTGCTGATTCTGGGCGCCTGCTTCATGGGATCCACGCTCACCGTGCGCGATCTCGTCGGGGAGCGGACCATCTTCCTGCGCGAGCGCGCGGTCGGATTGCGGTCGGGGGCCTAC
This sequence comes from Nocardia sp. NPDC002869, assembly GCF_046764065.1. NCBI lineage: Bacteria > Bacillati > Actinomycetota > Actinomycetes > Mycobacteriales > Nocardiaceae > Nocardia > Nocardia sp. NPDC002869. The sequence goes on along the minus strand of NZ_JBKOOL010000075.1, from coordinate 5,187 downwards.
CTGACCGCGAAGATCGTGGTCTTCAGTGTGGCCGCGCTGCTGCAGTCGGGTGTGATGATCGGTTTCGTGCTGCTGGGCAAGAAGCGGCCGGAGGAGGGTTCGGCGCTGGCCATCGGTGGCGCCGAACTCTATATAGATATCGCCCTCACGGCGATCGCGTGTGTGGTGTTCGGGCTGCTGCTGTCGAGTCTGGCGAAATCGAGCGAACAGGTGATGCCGCTGCTGGTGGTGGCGATCATGGGCCTGCTGGTGATGGCCGGTGGCCTCATCCCGGTGACCGACCGGGTGGTGCTGGAACAGATCTCGTGGCTGTTCCCCTCGCGCTGGGGCTACGCCGCCGCGGCATCGACGGTGGATATTCGCTCACTGTTCGTCCAATCGCAACAGGACGCCTTCTGGGAACATACGCGGAGCGCATGGTTCCTGGATATCGGCCTGGTGGTGGTCATCACAGTGGTGCTCGCGCTGCTCACCTGGACCCGGCTGCGGCTGAAGAAGTCCGCGAGATGAGACAGGTGAACGGGCCGATCCACTACCGCCGCCGCTGGTGGGTGGGGGCGGCGAGCGCGTCGACCGCACACCAGGCACACTGATGCCTGTGATGGTGCGAGTTGGGGCGGTACATCTCGGGTGGGATGTGGTGTCCGTGGCCGCGGGCGGATCCGGCGTGCCCATCCGCCCCGTACAGGTCGAGGGAAGCTACAACCCCCCCGCCTATCTGCTGGCCGACGCCTCCGGCCGGCTCTACACCGCCGGCGCGGACCGGCAGCGGCCCGATCTGGGGATGGCGATCCCCGATGTCCGCGACATCCTCGGGCATTCGCAGATCGTCATAGCCGGGGCGACCTGGCCCGCCGAGCTGGTGTTCCGGGCCCGTCTCTACAATCCGCTGGCCGCGGTGGGGACCTATCTGCGGGGTAAACCCGATGTGGTCGCGCTGCCGTATCCCGACGACTGGCCGGACGCGAAGATCGACGCCTACGCCCAGCTGGTCGAGCAACTCGACGTCGAGGTCGAGCCGATCCCGGAATCGATCGCGCTGTCGGGCTATGTCCGCGCGCTCGGACTGGTCCGGCCACCCGATCCCGCCCTGCCCGACGGGGTGGGGGCCACCGCGGTCCATTTCGACGGGCAGGTGGTGGACGGCCGGGCGAATATGCTGGTGGTCGCGGTACACGGGGACGAGGAGCGGCCCACCGAATCGGTGTACGTGCCGATCGACCCCGAATCGACCCGCAACCCCCGCGCCGCCGACGACACCGTGATCGAAGTGATGGCCGCGGCCCGCTCCATCGGCGCCGACAATTCGACGGTCCTGCTCGCCGGGCAGGTGGTGTTCAACGAGACCCTGCGGTTCGCCTTCCGCAACCATCTGGGGCAGCGCCTGAAGAAGGCCGAACATCCCATGCACGCGCTCGTTCTCGGTGCCACACACCTGTTGATCAGCGAGAACGAGGACGACGAGGAGGAGGAGCCGGCGCCCTACCCGCAGCCCGGGCCGAATACGGCGCCGCCGCCGGAGTCCGCCGCGAACTATGCGGTTCCCGGCCGGCCGCCGGTCGGAGCCGTCCCGAACGGGCCCGTTCCGGCACAGAACCCGCCGCCCGGCGCGTACCAACCCGCACCGGGTCCGCACCCGCCGGGTCCGAATCTGTCGGCGCCCGGCCCGCAGGCGGGGCCACTGCCGGCCCGGCCCGAGCCGAATCCTCCGCCTCCCGGTCCCGAGCAGCCCGGGGCCGGCGGTCCGGGACCGGGTCCGATGACGGGTGGCCCGGCGGCACCGCCGCCGGGGTGGCCCGGCCCCTCGCCGTACAGCGTGCCGCAGCCGGACCAGGACGCCACGGTAAAGGTCGACCGCGGGGAGTTGCCGCCACCGATCTCGGGGCCGGCCAGCCGGTTCACCCGGCCACCGGATCCGGCAACCGGTGCGCAATCCGCGGTACCCCCGCCCGCCCGGCCCGGTCCCGCCGGTGATCCCCCGCCCGGTTCGGGGCCGGAGGGCGACCGGGGCAAGGGCAAACTCTGGAACAAGATGAAGGACAATCTGTTCGGCGCCCACGCCGTCATCGGCGTGGCCGCGCTCGCCGCCACGGTGTGGGGCGCGGACGGGGCGGGCACCGCGCAGGCCCATGCCGGAACCGGGCCGGTGATCAACGCCCCGGCGGCACCCGGCGCCGCGGTGTCGACCGCGACGGCCGGATGTGTGCCGATGCCGCGGGTCACGATCGAACCGCGCGGCCGGTCCGCCACCGGGGCCGAGGACGCGGATGATTCCGGCGGTCACCCGCTCTACGCCCGCGTTCCCACGGCCCCCGCGCCCGGGGATTCCGCGCGCCAGGCGGCGCCGGATCCCGGAGCGGCCGCGGAAAGGGGCCCGGCCGAATGCGCGGAACCGGGTATCGACACCCTGCGCTATCTGGTGCCCGGTCTGCCGGGGATCGCCGATCCGGGCCCACCGATCGATATCTGAGCAGCGTCCGGGCGGTTTCCGGGTGACGGCACTTGGCTGGTATCGTGACCGGCTGGTGTGTGGAACGCCGAGGCCCGGGTCTCAACCGGCCGCCGGGAACCCCTCGACCACGCACTGGGCCGGCAGCATCGACGACAGACAGGGAAGCACTGTGCCTACGTACAGCCCGAAGGCGGGTGACGTGACCCGGCAGTGGTACGTCATAGACGCCACTGACGTAGTGCTCGGCCGTCTTGCCGTGCAGGCAGCGAATCTGCTGCGCGGTAAGCACAAGCCGACCTACGCACCGCATATGGATGGTGGCGATTTCGTCGTCATCATCAACGCCGACAAGGTCGCCATCAGCGGCAACAAGCGGCAGAACAAGCTCATCCACCACCACTCCGGGCATCCCGGCGGCCTGAAGTCCCGCACTGTCGGCCAGGTGCTGGATACGCGCCCCGACCGCCTGGTGGAGAAGGCCGTCAAGGGCATGATCCCCAAGAACAAACTCGGCAACGCGATCGCCGGCAAGCTGAAGGTGTACGCGGGCCCGACCCATCCGCACGCCGCTCAGCAGCCCGTTCCGTTCGAGATCAAGCAGGTGGCACAGTGACCGCTCCCGAGGAATTCACCGAATACGACGAAGCGGTCGTCGAAGACGCCGCCGCCGAGGTCCTGGACGAGGGCGAGGTCTACGACGACGACGCCGAGTTCGTCGAGGAGTACGCGGCCCCGCTGGACCGCCCGGTGCAGACCGTCGGCCGCCGTAAAGAGGCCGTGGTCCGCGTGCGCCTGGTGCCGGGTACCGGCAACTTCGTGCTCAACGGCCGCTCGATCGAGGACTACTTCCCGAACAAGGTCCACCAGCAGCTGGTGAAGTCGCCGCTGGTGACCGTCGAGCGTGTCGAATCCTTCGATGTGCACGCCCGCCTGCACGGCGGCGGCCCCTCGGGTCAGGCCGGCGCGCTGCGCCTGGCCATCGCCCGGGCGCTGACCGTGGTCAACGCGGACGACCGTCCCGCGCTCAAGCGCGCCGGGTTCCTCACCCGTGACCCGCGTGCCACCGAGCGCAAGAAGTACGGCCTCAAGAAGGCCCGTAAAGCGCCGCAGTACTCGAAGCGCTGATATCGCCGATGCCGGCTGTCCACCCGCCGTGTGCGGGTGGGCGAGCCGGTGTCGGTTCCGAGAGCAGGCGACCGGCCGGAGTCCGGTCGCCTGCTCTCGTGCTATATCTCCCGCGGTGTTCGTCGGCCGGCCGTTCCGAGGGCAGTTTCGGCAGGCGTCGTCGCGCGCTGTGGACTCACTGACGAGGGGCAAGATATGGGACATCTGTTCGGCACCGACGGCGTGCGCGGGCTCGCCAACGATGCGTTGAGCCCGGAGTTGGCGTTACGGGTTGCCGGGGCGGCGGCGCAGGTCCTGGGTGTGGACCTGCACACGGGTCACCGCAAGGTCGCGGTGGTCGGGCGGGACCCACGCGCCAGCGGGGAGATGCTGGAGGCCGCGGTGACCGCGGGCCTGACCGCCGCGGGAATGGATGTGTTACCGGTGGGTGTGCTGCCGACCCCGGCCGTCGCCTATCTGACCGCTCTGTACGACGCGAGCCTGGGTGTGATGATCTCGGCCTCGCACAATCCCATGCCGGACAATGGAATCAAGATCTTCGCGGCGGGCGGGCACAAGCTCGAGGACGCCGTCGAGGAACGTATCGAGGCCCGGGTGGCCTCCGGTGGGACGGACCGCCCCACGGGCGCGGCGATCGGCCGGGTACTCGGCGCCGACGGGGCGCGGCAACCCGGTACGGGCCTGCCCGACCAGTTCAGTGTGGGCGGGACCCACGAGCGCTATATCGAGCATCTGGTGGAGGCCACCGGCCAGGACCTGAGTGGACTGACCGTCGTGGTGGACTGCGCGCACGGCGCCGCATCGGAGGTCGGTCCGGCGGCCTACCGGGAGGCCGGTGCCCGGGTCATCGCGATCAACGCGGACCCGGACGGGCTCAATATCAATGCCGGTTGTGGGTCGACCCATCTCGAACAGGTGCAGCACGCGGTCCGGGAACACGGGGCCGACCTGGGCCTGGCCCACGACGGCGATGCCGACCGCTGCCTGGCGGTGGACGCCGCGGGCGAGGTGGTGGACGGTGACGCCATCATGGCGATCCTGGCCATCGGTATGCGAGACGCCGGAACTCTGGCCGGGAACACCCTGGTCGCCACCGTGATGAGCAATCTGGGGCTGCATCTGGCGATGCGTGCGGCCGGGATCACCGTCCGCACCACCGGTGTCGGTGACCGTTACGTCCTCGAGGAACTCCGCGGTGGCGGTTACACCCTCGGTGGGGAACAATCCGGCCATGTGGTCTTCCCGCGCCACGGCACCACCGGTGACGGCATCCTCACCGGCCTGCAGTTGATGGCGCGGATGGGGCGCACCGGCGCGCCCCTGGCCGAACTCGCGAGTGTGATCCAGAAGGTCCCGCAGGTACTGGTGAACGTCCCGGTCACGGACAAGGTCGCGGTCACCGCCGATCCCGGGGTCCTCGAGGCCGTCCGTGCCGCCGAGGGGCAGCTCGGAGATACCGGGCGGATCCTGCTGCGTCCCAGCGGAACCGAACAGCTGGTCCGGGTGATGGTGGAAGCCGAGGATCACGAGCGGGCCGAGCAACTCGCCGAGGATCTCGCGAAATTGGTCGCGGCGGTCTGAACCGGTCCGCGGCTCAGGGTGGATCCCTG
>NZ_JBKOOL010000074.1:0-25998 GCF_046764065.1 Nocardia sp. NPDC002869 | reverse complement strand
CCGGCGGGCCGGGGCAGCCGCGCCCCGGCCCCCAGAAAGGCAGGGCAGCCGTGACCGACACCGAGACCCGGATCGTCGACTATGCCGTCGAGGACGGTTTCGCCACCCTCACCCTCGACTCCCCGCACAACCGCAACGCCATCTCCGCGCGTCTGGTGACCGAACTCCTGGCAGGCCTCGACCGTGCCGCCGCCGACCCGGCAGTGCGCGGCGTGGTCCTGACACATACCGGCGCGACCTTCTGTGCCGGAGCCGATCTCAAGGAGGCCGTGGACGCCGACCCCGCCGCCGCCTCCGATATCCGCACCCAATGGATGGTGCGGCTGCTACGCAGCATCCTGGAACTCCCGAAACCCGTGATCGCGCGGGTGGACGGTAACGTGCGCGCCGGCGGTATGGGCCTGCTCGCGGCCTGCGATATCGCCGTCGCCGGTCTGTCCAGCAGTTTCGCCCTCACCGAGGCGCGGCTCGGCCTGGCCCCCTTCGTCATCTCGCTCACCCTGCTGCCCCGGATGACTCCCCGCGCCGCCGACCGCTATTTCCTGACCGGTGAGAAGTTCGACGCCGATACCGCCGAACGGATCGGCCTGATCACCCTGGCGACGAACGATCCGGCCGCCCGGACCGCCGAACTACTGGACGAACTGCGCAAAGCCTCTCCGCAGGGCCTGGCGGAGAGCAAACGCCTCACCACCGCGCCGATCCTGGCCGAATTCGACCGCTCCGCCGACGAATTGGCGGCCCGCTCGGGTAGTTTCTTCGGCACCGAGGAAGTGATCGAGGGAATGACCGCGTTCCTGCAACGCCGTCCGCCCCGCTGGGCCGTCCCGGCCGTCGAGACGCCCTCGGCAGAATAGGCCGCTATGGCGACACCCCACGAACCCAAACAGGACCGCAGCCGGGCCACCCGGCAGCGGCTCCTCGAGGCGACCATCGACTGCCTGGCGGAGAAGGGCTGGGCAGCGGCGACGGTGGCGGTGGTCGCCGAACGGGCCGGGGTGTCCCGGGGCGCGGCGCAGCACCATTTCCCCACCCGCGAAGACCTCATCACCGCCGCCCTCACCTACATGTTCGACACCCGCACGGACCAGGCGGTATCCGCGGTGGTCACCGAACCCGGCCTGGCCCGCACCGAAGCCGTGGTGGCCGGGCTGGTCGAGTCCTACACCAGCACGCTGTTCAAAGCGGCCCTCCAGGTCTGGACCCACGCCGCCGCCGACCCGGCACTACGTGAACGTATCGTCCCGCTGGAAGCCCGCTTCGGCCGCGGCGCCCACCGCCGTGCCGTCCGGGCACTGGGGGTCGACGACACCGACCCGGTCGCCCATCACCTGGTTCAGGCCACCCTCGACCTGGCGCGCGGACTCGGTCTGGCCGATGTCCTCACCGACGATTCGGCCCGCCGCAAGCAAATCGTCCACCAGTGGGCGGTCACCTTGCACGAAGCATTGGAAGCCAGGCCGGGGCGAGACAGTTCGGGGTGAGCCGGCCTATCCGGCGTTGCTCTCGTGCGGAACCCCGGGCCGGGCGACGGCGACGACCGTGACGAGCTCTTCCAACCCTCGGAAGTCATCCGGGTTGGTTGTATAGAGGGGTAGGTCTTCGGCAAGGGCAATCGAAGCGATCATCAGGTCGGCGATACGCCGGCGCGGTTTGCGTCCGCCGGCGATCACTGCGGCACATACTCGCCCGAATGCGCGTGCCGCCTCCGCGTCGAAAGGTATGGGATCGAATTCGTGCTCGGCACGCTGGAGAACATCGAGGCGCCGCGCACGTTCGGAGTGCTCGTCGTAGCTGTCCTGCTCGGTGTTGCTGCGGACCTCATGCGGTCCGGCCGACAATTCGGCCAGTGTGACGGCCGTGATCGCCATCTCGTCCGGCAACTGTGCCGGGTCCACCCAGCGACGCAGGATCATGATGTTGGTATCGATCAGCCCACGCGTACGAGCCGGACGATCACCGGTCATAGGGATCGTCCAGGTATCGATCGGCTGTGGCGTCCTGGTCGGCCCGGAATACGTCCGGGTCGAGGCCGGGCGCGGTCCGTGACATGGCCGCGAATTCTGCCCGCGGGACGAACCTGCGACGGCGGCGCAGCGGAACGAGATGGCCGATCTCGTGGCCGTCGCGGGTGACCGTGAACGCCTGCCCGTCTTGGACGGCGTCCATGATCTCCTTCGACCTGTTGCGTAGGTCCCGCTGCGTGATTTCGGGATGAGCGCCCATAGCCCCAGAATATAGTCGTGTGCTACCTCGCGCTACCAGGTGCTACGATGCGGGTTTGTGGGGGTATCGGTAGTAGGTTCGCGCTCGCGGTTCGTTCGGGCAGCGGTCATGTCCGTGCCGGTGACGGTGGCCGACCGGCCCGCACGATCGTGTGAAGGGCCCGGCGGGGAATCCGGCTCTTTGACACACGGCTGCACGCCGGTACTGTCGGCACCGCTGCGTTTCGATCATCGAGGGGGACGTCGTGGCCGATTCGGCAGATTCGACACCGTCGATTCAGGTGGTACCCGGCCATGTCATCGACGTCGGCAAGTTCGTCCAACTGACCGCCGACAACCTGGTGAAAGCCCTGCATGACCTCGATACCGATATCGACGCCGTGCTCGAGGTGTGGAAGGGCAACTCCGCCACCGCCTATCGCGCGGGCTGGGACGAGACCAAACAGGGCGCGGTGCAGGTCCTCGAGGCGCTGGCCGCCATCGCCAATTTGCTGGGTGTCACCACACAGACATTCGTGGAGCAGGATGACAGCAATTCGCAGAGCTACCCGTCGCTCAATCTCTGAACTACCCGGGGGAATCACCATGCCAGAGCCATCCGAGGCGTTCCAGGTCGATCTCGACGAACTCGACAACCTCACCGCGCGCGCCGCGAACTTCATCGGCTTTCTCAACGACAGCCTCATCGGACTCGAGCAACGGATGGCCGCCCTGCACCAGACCTGGTCCGGTGACGCGGCGATCGCGCAGGCCGACGCTTTCCGGCGGTGGTCCGCCGGGGCCACCGACGTCCGTGAGGGTGTGGATGCCATGCGCCAAGCTGCTGTCGATGCCCACACCCGCTACACGACCGCCATCCAGACCGTGCAGCGGATGTTCGGCCCCCGGTAGCCCGAGCCCGGTAGATGAACTTCATCAATGTGGACCCGGCCGTCTACTACGAGGCGGCCACCATCGTGAACAGGGCGGCGAGCGCCTTCTTCACCGTCTATGACCAGCACCTGCAGGCACTGAAGGGTACCGCCGCAATGGCAGGCAGCGCCGGGCCGGGCAAGGAATGGGCGACGTCCTACGACACCCAGGTCCGCGAAACCAACAATCTCGTCACCACCCTGATGCTGGCGCTCGACAAGTATCCCCGGGTGCTGAACCAGGCCGGGTACATCTACGCGAGTAGCGACCACCACCCCGAATCCGGCACTCCCGCACCGCAGAAACCGGCCGATCCGCAGCTCGCCTACACCAGCTGCGCCCAGCCACCGCAGTCGGCGGGAGGCCCGGGCAGCGGCCTGATCGACGACGGGCTGGAACTCGCGAAGAAGATCGGTGTCGACCTACCGGTTCCCGACGGTGACACCGACAAACTCAACACCGCCGCCACCGTCTGGAACAGTCTGGCCCATGCCCAGGGCGTCACCAACCTGCCCGCGGAACTGGAACGGGCGGCGGCGATGTTCCAGCAGGTCACGGCACCAGAAGTGGCGTCGATCGACGAGGATCTCCGAGAGATAAAAACCGCCGCCGAAGACCTGCTGGTCACTTTCGCCGATATCGCCGCCTCGTGCGCGGCCCAGAAAACCGCGCACGACAACATGAAGGTGCAGTTGCGCGACATGCTCGCCCAGTTCGCCGACGAACTGAAAAAGCAGGTCGTCATCACCCTCGCGCTCGCCGTCGCCGCCTCGGTGGTCAGCTTCGGAGTCGGTGGCGGGGCAGTGGCGGCGATCCGCGCCGGTAAAGCCGTAGACCTGGTCAACGATCTGGTCAAGGCGCTCCGCGGTATCGTCGCTGCCGCCGGACTGCGGACGGTGGTCGCCGTGACCCGTTCCACCGGCGACACTCGCGCCAAGCTGGAGCGCATCCACGACCTCATCGAAACCATCGAAGATTCGGTCGAGGCTCGAAGCAAGCCGGAAAAGAAAGCTGGGATTGCCGCCAGTCCGGAAGAAAGAAAAGCTCTGATAGACGAGCTGGAGCAGAATGGTGTGAAATTCAGCAGAGAAGATATCGTGTCCATCGGCAGAGATTGTGATGGGAAAATAATCTTCTTGGAAAAAGGTAATGACCGCGCCGGGCTGGAGCATATATTAAGGCATGTAGGCGAGTTCGGCGATAAAGGAATACCGGAAAGCGATATTCCCAACTTGGTGATGAAGGCGGTTACCGAGGGTGAAGTGGTGGGAACTCAAGGAAAAAACCGGCCGGTGTACGAAGTAATGCACAATGGTCAGCCGGTGAGGATTGCTGTTAGTGTTGGCAGTAATGGTTTTGTGGTCGGGGCCAATCCGGCCTCGTGAGCGCTGGAGGGGTAGTGACATATTTGAGGGTTCTGCCGGAGATCGCGTGCTGGCCTACCTGGGTGCGTAGGGGAAAGCAGTTCGATAACGTGGACCCGGGTTCGCTCCCGATCTCGTTCGAACTTGCTGCGGCCCTGCGGGACTGGTCGGACAGATGGGACGCTACATACGACCTGGAAGATGACCCCGGGAATCCGAGATTCCTGTCCGTTGATGTGGAGCGACAATTCTGGCGTGAAGGAGCGGAAATAGCCGCCGGACTCCGTAGTGAGCTCGGGCCGGACTGGACTATCGAATACGACCCGAGAACTTCGTATCCCTCAGCGCACGTCTAGCGCGACCGTATCGATGCGCGGCGCAGGAATTTTCGCGCTCGGACTCGGTGCGGAGCCGTGGGCAGTGGTGGTGCTGGTGATCGCGGCCGCTGTCGGGGCCGGAGCGTCCAGGGGAGATCATCCATCATCTGTTCACGATCCTGTGGGCGTGGGGCCGGATCGATGCCGTTCGCGCGACTTTGCCGGCATTCGAGCCCTGGCCGTTGGTGAAGCTGTGCGGTCCCCATACGCTGCTGCGGTCGAGTGCCCAGCGGTGGGTTGAGTACTGCGTGGAGCACAGCCGCATCGTCGCGGATCGGGTCGGCGCGGATATCATCGGCTCGGACGAGGGCATGGAGAACCTGCGGACGGCATGGCGCATCGCCACCCCCAGCCCGGTTCCGTCGGTCCAGTCATGATTCGGAAGCCCCACCGCCCTCTTGAACTGGTGCAGCTGAGTCCCGTGCTCGTACTACGTGCGGGAGCGGAATTCGAGGTCCAGATAGAGGGGGTGGTGGGTTTCGAGACGGCCGAGGGGGCGGCGTGCCGATATCGAGTCGCCGAGATGCCCGACGATATGGAGAGTCGATTCACCGGGATGCTTGTGGAGGTGCGTGCGACAGAGGACGGCACGCTCTGGCTGGAGTATGAGTCGGGTAGCTCCATCAGAGTGTTCTCGGATGCGGATTTCGAGGCGTGGAGCGTAGTCGGAGCCGATGGGTTCAGGGTGGTGTGTATGCCGGGTGGGCAACTGGCCATGTGGTCGAGGGCGAACGCCATCCGGACTGGAACTTTCCACTGGTCGACGGGCTGACGCATGTTGCTCGCGGCTGTCCGTACTTCAGTGAAAGGTGTATCCCCGGTTGTCCTTGGCGGGCGGGTCGTGATCGGTCAGGGTGACCGTGACGGTTGGGCCCCGGCGACGATTGTGCGCATCCAGTCGAGTGTGCTGTGCAGGCCGGTCCGCAGGTCGGTGGTGGATCGCCAGCCGAGGCTGTCGTGGGTGTGGGTGAGGTTCGGGACGGCGGTAACGGTTGTTGCCGCGGCCGATGTGTGCTCCAGCCAGCCGGCACCGGCGAGCGTGATGGCTGTGCGGGCGAATTCGCTGAGGCCCGAGACAGGACCGGCGATGTCGATCGGGCCCCGAATGTCGGTGTCGAGCATGCGGACGAGGGCATCGACCGCGTCGTTGATGTAGACGAACGATCGTGTCTCGTTATCGGTGAGGTACAGGGTCTGGGCGCGGAGGACGGCGGTGCAGATCGTCGCGGTGGCACGCCCGTCGCCCGGGGGCAGCCCGGGCCCGTAGACCTCGAACAGCCGGACGATGCCGGTATCGGTGCACCGGTTGTGGTGCGCGGCGGCTTCGATCAGGTGGTGACCGGTTCGGTGGGCTTCGAATACCGCTGTCCGGCGGCTGTTCACCGACTGGTTTCCGGGCTCGGGACCGGAAGCGAGAACGATGCGGGCGTTGTGGGCTGCGGCGAGGTCGAGTGCGGCGAGGGTTCCGGTGCAGGCCGCGCGCAGGACTGCCACGGCGTCGCGGGCGGCCGCGATGGGGCTGCCGGGGTGGGCGAGGTACGCGATATGGGTGACCCCCTCGAGTCCGGTGAATGCGCCGAAGGCGGTGGTGTCGGTGGGGCGCAGGGTGAAGCGCGGATGGCCGGTCAGGTCGGCGATGTTCATAGCACGCCCGGTGCTGAAGTTGTCGATTGCGGTGACGCGGTCGCCGCGGCCGAGCAGGCTGCGGCACAGGTGTGAGCCGAGGAAACCGGCTCCGCCGGTGATGACGATATGGTTCACGACAGTGCTTTCTCCCGGTACGGCCGACGGGTGGGGTCGGGGGTTATGCAGCCGTGTACGACCAGAGTCGCGAACGCGGCGCGTTTGCGGAGGCAGTCGTGTTCACGGTGGTGGCGCATGGCGTTGTGGGCGTCGTCGACGTTCAGCGGAGTCCCGGGCAGGGTGCACGTCCACGCCACCGTCGCCGGAGTAATCGAGGTCCGGTGCCGCGCTCGTCGCGCGAGACGGTCGGCGGGGCGCGGCGGTTCGGCGGGCCATACGCAACCCAGCGCGGACGCCACAGCAAAGCACACGACCGCCACGGATACGGTGGTGATCAACGCATCCCACGCACTCATTCCCGCCCGCCTTCCGCTCTCGCGGCAGGAGTACCGGCCGCCCACACGGTGGGCGGGCATACGGTTTCCAGCCGGTATCCGAGATCGCAGATCAGGGTGGGCCGGTCGTCCACCTGGCCGAGGTCGAAGGCGATGATCACCTCGGCCCCGAGTTCGGTGGCGAGTGCGCGAACATAGGCGAGCGGGTTCGGTTCATCGAGGGGTGGGCGAACGGTGTACAGGTACCGATAGCCGGATTCCCGGGCGTGCCGCTGGATTTCGTCGGCGTGACGCGGGGCGTGGTGGGCGGAGATATCGATGCGGACGAATCCGATGGCGGTGGGGCGGTACTCTGATGAACCTGGGACATGCGGGTACGGCACGGGTCCTCCCGGTATCAAGGGTCGAATGGGTACGTGTCCGCGCGTGACCCTCGGGACGGGCCACGCAGAGCGCGGAGGTGGTCGCGGCCGAACTCGGTGAAGCGCGCGAGGATCGGGTGATGGTGGGTCCGTCCGCGGTGTCACCCGTTCTCCGGACCCCAGCACACCACGGGATATACGCTGGTCCAAGCCGAATCGGTAGGTCCGGACCAAAGTGATGTGTAGTCCCAGAACGTGATTCGAACTCGATTCCGGCGATGATTCGATTTCGGGGTGCCCAATGATTCGTTTTTCCGAACGGAGGTAGCGGTATGACCAGTGACGAGGGGGCGGAACCATCGACCCTGCCGCGTCGGCAGTTGGGTCGGTTCCTACGGGAGCACCGGGAGGCCATCGGCTTGAGCCTGGCGAAAGCGGCCGCTCTGGTGGAGTTGAGTCAGGCGGCGCTGCAGCGTATCGAGGCCGCCAAGACGAAAAAGGTGCGCGCGGTCGACGTGCGAGCACTGTGCGAGCTGTACGAGGTGCCGCGCGAAGAGGTGGTGCGGGCGCTGGACCTTGCGGAGCAGGCGAAGGTGACATCGTGGTACACGGCGTTCGCGGGGCTCTACAGTGATCCGACGTTCAACATGTATGTGGAACTGTCTGCTTCAGCGCGACAACTCGTCTCGTATCAGGAAATTGTGTTCGGCCTGGTGCAGACGCCCGACTACGCGCGTGCTCTGATCAGCAGCTTTTATCGGGAAGAGAGCCCTGACGACATCGAACGCCGGGTGGAGTTGCGGATGAAGCGACAGTCCATCGTGACCCGTAAGGCCGACCCGGTGCGGCTCGAGCTGCTGCTGCACGAATCGGCGCTACATCGTATGGTCGGCGGTCCGAAGGTGATGGCGGAGCAGCTCCGCTACCTCGCGGAGGTCGGGAAGCGTCCGAACGTGGAAATCAGGATTCATCCGTACAGTGCCGGGTGCGCGCAGGGTTTGTTGCATGGACCGTTCGTGATCCTTGCGTTCGGCGATGATGCTCGAGGGCGGTCAGTCGAGCCGCCGCTGGTCTACTTTGAAGGTGTAGGCAAGCCCGATCTCTATCTCGAGAACGGTGATGATGTGCGGCGTTACGATGAGCTTGCTTCGGTAATCCGAAGCGCAGCACACGATCAAGTGCGATCGCGAGAACTGCTCAGGCACATTGCGAAGGAGTATGAAGCGTGAAGACGGATCTATCCGGAGCGAAGTGGTTCAAGAGCAGTCATAGTAGTGGGCAGACCGATTGTGTCGAGGTTGCGTGGTTGACGGATGGTCAGGTGGGAGTGAGGGATTCGAAGAACACCCTCGGACCTGCCCTGGTGTTCGCACCCGGAGCGTGGGATGCCTTCGCAACCGAACTCCGTGCGGGTGGATTCGTCTCTCGCTCATGACGCGCCATCACTGAGATATCCGACGGCGGTTCCCGCGAGGCCGTCGATGGCTACCGATGATTCCATCACGCGCGCACGGTCCCAACCGTGCGCGCTGCATCTTCCGATGGCGTTCGGTGGAACCGCCGTGCTTTGGGGCGCGTCATAGACTGTGAGCGGAGTACTGGCGGCCGATGGGAGCAGTGGTGGGACGACGGACGGCAGTGACGACTGTATCGGTACTTGCAGGAGCCGTGCTGGCGGTAGGTGGCTGTGATGCGACCACCGGTGGGTCGGCGGCGCCTGCGGCGACCACGGATGCGGTGGCGACCGAAGCGCTGTGGGACCCGTGCACGCAGATCAGCGACGATGTGTTGCGGCAGGTCGGGGTTGACCCGTCGACTCGGGACAACACGATCTCGGGGGTGGAGAACGTCGAGGGCTGGAAGTTGTGCTCGTGGCATGACAGAGCTGTCCGCTGGAACTATGCGCTCGGAGTCTGGGCGACAACCCACAGCATTGAGGAAACCAAGCAGGATCAGAACAACATCGACTTTGCTGATGTCATCGCTGCTGGCCGGTCAGGAGTACGGTTCAAGCGTGCGGAGGATAGTCATGAAGAAATGTGCTATTTGAGCTTTCCTGCAAACGGCCAGTCCATAGAGATATCGATCTACAAAACGGTACTCACCGAGGATAAAAGAGATCCTTGTGATATCGCATTGTCGGCGGCGGAAGTGCTGGTGCCGGTATTTCCGGCGAAGTAGGGGGTGAGGGACGATGAGTATTGAGGACAGCATTACCCAGTGGCAATTTTTGTCGGATCAGGCGAAGGCTGGGCAACTGTATCTCGAAGAATCGGTGGCGGTCGGATGTCGTACGGCTATCGAAGCCCAGATCGGTATCTATCAGGAGTGCCTGCAAGGAATTGGGCAGATGGCACGAGTCAGCGGCCTCGGCGAGTTCGCCTGCGGCCAAGAACTGGCCCGGCTACTCGGACTGAAAGCAGTGGATTCGACAGGTGACGGCGATCTTGCCACCTCCCTCCGTGACCACATACAGGTCTTGAAACTGATGGCCGATACCATCCAGGTTTCGCTGGATCGTGTGCAGGAGCAGGACTCCAGCAACTCGCAGGATTACAATCAGGTCGGCTGAGGGGGAGCGAGATGTTCGGTTTGCCGTCGTTCGGTGAAGTGATCGTGAATCTGGGGGCCTTGGCGATGCGGGGGCCGCTCGGCGCCGTGGTCGCCGGTTCCGCGGATATGGATGCCGCCGCGCGGGCACTGGCCGCGGCATATGGTGATCAGAGTCCCGAGGCCATTGCCGCGCGCAATCGTATCCAGGATCTCACCGATAATAGTTTCGACGGCGAATTCCACAACCCTCGAATCCCGGAACAGATGTTCGGCAATGTACGCAGCGAGGATCTGGACGATCTGTATCGGAAAGCTCAGTCCATCGACGTCTCCGCCATGGATACCCTGCACCAGATGTGGACAGCGCGGGCCGGGAAACTCGAGACCGGGCTGAACGAGTTCGGGCCCGCGATCGGTAAAGCCATCGCCGAGTCGTGGAGTGGGGCTTCCGCCGCGGCGGCGGCCGGCGGTATCGCCGATTATGTGACGAAGGCGCAGAATCTCGTGTCCGGGACCAAAATCGTGGCCGATAAGGTCGGCGTCGTGAAATCCGCGGTCGAGGTGACCAAACAGAATGTGCAGCCCGCACCGGATACCGGCTGGGCCAGCACCGTCGCGAGCTGGGTGCCGGGGCCCAGCTGGAAAATGGACAGCGATCGCACCAGCGCCGCCGAACTCGCCACCTATTCCGTGCTCGAACGTGTCTACCAGCCCGGGATCCGGGAAGGCGATACCGGACAACCCCGTATCCCGCTGGCATACAACCCCGTTCACGAACCCGACGCTCCCGGCTCCGTTCCGCCGGGTTCGGTCCCGCCCGGCTCCACCTCGACCAGGACGCAGCAGCAGCCTCCGACGACCTCCGGCGACGGCGCCCAACCGGCCGCGACCACGCCCGGAACCAGCGAACAAGCTCCCGGCGAAAACCAGGCCGCGTCCCCGGCACAGCCGGAGCCGGGCACGACGCCAGGCAGTTTGGCCGGACTCGATACGACCGCCGCGTCCACTACCGACCCCGGCCTCGGCGTCCCCACCGGACCCGGCAGCCCGCTCGGTACCCCGTCCACCACCCCCGGCGGTCCTGGCAGTCCGGTCGGCACCACCCCGGGCGGTCCGGGCGTCCCGGCCGCACCTATACCGGGACGTACGGTCGACGGTCCCGGAGTGGCCCGGCCCGGCGCGGCGGCCACGAGTACCGGCACCAGCAGCGGTTCGGGTCGCAGCGCGACGCCCGGGGCGATGATGCCGCCCGGGGCCCGCGGTAAAGGTGAGGACGACAAAGAGAAGCAGAAGTCCGCGATCGCCGAGGCGCTGGTCACCCAGCAGCACGGTGACGAGCTGACCGGTCTCGATCCGAAACACCGCCGGAAAGCCGTACCACCCGTGTTGGGGGAGTAGCGAGTGGAGTCCTCCCGCAGCACCTGGAACCTGTCGGCGCTCGAATTCATGGTGTTGTGGCATGCCCTCGGCCGTGACGTGCTGCCTTATCCGCTGCGATACCGGTCGGTCGAGGACACCGCCGCCGCCTACGAACACGCCTACAAGACCGCGGCCGCCCGGCTACGTGCCGTACTCGACGAAGACCTCTACGGTCCGCTGCGGATACTGGTGCAACCGGAGGCGCGTATCGAGATCGCCGGATTCGTGGGCGCGGCCCGTCCCGTATTGCCACGCGCCACCGCCGACCATGCCGCTCAGCTCCGCCTGCACGCGGCTGTCGCCGGCCGAAGTGCCGTGCTGCTCACTCAGGGCTCGACCGCCGACACCGACCGCGGCGGTGACGTGCGGATCGCGTTCGTCCCCGCACACACCCTGGCCCGCCGCATCCTCGCCGCCTTCCCCGACGTGCTCCGCGGCAGCGGCCCGGAGATCCGGCTGGACCGCACGGAAGTCGACGAACCGGCCAACCGGCCGTTCACGGCCTTCTTCGACGACGCAGCCCCACCTGCACGCGACGCGGCCCACCGCTTCTTCGAACGTCCCCGCTCGACCGTCGCCCATATCGCTGTCTACCCAGGCGGCGCCTACGACCACCGCCCGGCCCCGGCCCGGGACTTCCACATCATGGACTACCCCGACGGCCGCTACCGCGTCCGTGCCACCGCCACGGTCCACGCCGTCCCCACCGATACCGCCGAACTGTCCGCCCACCTGAACAACCTGCTCGAACGAACCCTGACCGACTACCGCGAAGATCACGAACTCTGACCACGCGTCGCCTCGAGTGCCACACCACCGCCGCCGGCCTGAACTCGAACTTCATCCAGACCTGCGATGGTTCGCTTTTATGGCACGAAGGTGGTCGAATCGTTGCGGTCGGGATCGGTTGCGACATGATCCAGTGATTCCCGGCGCGATATGCACTTGTATCTGCTTCTCGGAGTGCACCGTCAACGGGATCTCGTCACCGTGGGTGTTGAAATACCGCTCGATGGAGGCCACGGCCGCGCGCCGCGAAGTCTCACGGAGGTCGAGATCCGCGAACGGTGTGTACAGGTGGCGGTCGACCAGTTCTTCAGCGAACGAGGCATTGAGCAGTTCACCGTTCGCGGCCTTCTTGTGCACTTGCTGGAGGTCGTCCGCCGCGGTTTTCTGGCCACCGTCCTCCCGGACGCGATCACCTGGGCATACCCCGACCTGCATCCGGTGACGCTGTCCCCGCCGCCGCCCACCCGCACGGTGGAACTGCTGCGCCGCCGGACCGCCTATCACTCCGCGGCGGCCCGCGCCTTCGCGGCCGTCATCTGACTTCCTTTTATGAGGCTCTGGAGAGACAAGTGGGGATTACGCGATGAGTGAAGAACACCCTCTGGCACGACGTCTCGACGATGGACGCATCCTTGTGCGCTACTTCGGACAAGAACTCGACGGCGATATCGCCGACGGCTCGGTCGCTATCGGCCCGGAGGACCCCGCGTACCGTGACTGGGACGCCGAGATCGCGCGCTGGGAGCAGAACCCGGAGCCGCTCGACGACACTGTCGACTACGAACCCATCGATTACGAGAATTCGGACATACTGCCGAAACTGCATCCAGACGATCGTGACTGCTCCGAATGATGGCTGAACCGATATGTTACGTCCGCCTGCCGGTCTCGCGTCGATGGCTCGCGGCGGCGAGGATCGGGGTATGAGCGAATCGCCGGACGGTCCCGCGTTCACCTACTCCGAGATCGGCGCGACTCGTGGTGAGCTCCCGCCGGGATATCAGCACCTGCGGTTGCGTCGTCCCATAGCTTCCGGCGAGGCGGAATTCCGGCGGCTCGGCGCGGCGCTAATGCGCTATCGGATGCAGCGCGGGCTGAGACTTCTCCAGGAAGCCGGAACGCCGGTGGCCGAGCCGGGCACGACGGTCACCCTCCGGCTCGGGATCGGCCGGTTCGGCCTGCGCGCGCCGTGCCGGGTGGTGTACGTACTGGACGAGCCCGATCGGATCGGATTCGCCTACGGCACCCTGCCGGGGCACCCGGTGAGCGGGGAGGAGCTGTTCGCCGTCGAGTACGACCGGGATACCGATGTCGTATATTGCGTGGTCACCGCGTTCTCCCGTCCCGCGCGCCGGTCCATGCGCCGGGGCGGGCCGCTGTCCGCGCCGGCGCAACGGGCGGCCGCGGCGGCCTACCTCGCGGTGCTGCGCCGGACACCACGGGAGCGATGAATCCGGCACCGTGCCTCCGACTGCCGTCGAACGTCCGCGTTGACCGGGGGCGTAGACGAACGCGAGTCGGCCCGCGCCGGCGGTGACCCGCCCGGCGGTCACGGTGAACGGGTATCGCCCAGCGATCCGGCGCTGCGCTCAGCGGGAGGTGTGGACGGTGCGCCGCACCTGCACATCGCCGGGGAAGAATGCGCGTCCGGCCAGATTGAAACTCCAGGACACCGTGGGCGTGATCCGCATATACGGGGCGGTCCCGAACTGTCCGGCGCGCTCCACGAGTGCGGCGGTCCCGTACACACGGAGGTATCGCGGGGTCCAGGGATCTGTGGACACGAGGTCGTCGATCACCACGGCGACTTTCGTGTGGCCGCGTTCGACATTGCGGTACTTCCTGGTCCGCGCCGGGTCGTGACCGCCGATATAGATATGGGTGCCGTCGAACTCGTAGCCCACCGGCGCCACATCGGGCTGCCCGTCGGGGCCTACGGTGGCCACCCGCGCGAGCGGCTGGGAGCGCAGATAGGCGGCCTCTTCCTCGGTGAACGACATCGGGAACCTCCTCGTGACGAGTCCGGAGATCCCGTGCTGATCGATCCCGCACGGTGATCGTCGAGGCCATGATTATTTCCCGGATGGCCGCCACGGCCCGGCCGCGACGCCCGGGGCACCGTGGAAAGTTCCGTGCGGATCAGGACAGACCGAACCGGACGCCGGTGAGTTCCTCGGAGACCTCCCAGAGCCGCCGCGCGGCGTGCGCATCGCTGGCCTGCGCCGACCGGCCGACAAGTGTCGGGTACCCGTGCATCTCCCCGCGACCGTCGGGGCCGACGTAACTCGCGCCTGGTAGGTCCTGCGTCGCGGCGAAGAGCGTGGGCAGGGCTGCCTTCTCCGGGGTTTGCGCGAGATAGCGACCGGCCAGGTGCACGATGCCGACCAGGAATTTGTTGCGGTTCGCGGTACCGAGTTCGGTGGCCGCATACCCGGGATGTGACGCCATGGCCCGCACCGCGGACCCGGCCTGCCGGAGCCGGCGTTCGAGTTCGAGGGTGAACAGCAGGTTCGCGAGCTTGGACCGGCCGTAGGCCTTCACGGGACCGTAGCCGCTCTTGGCGTAGTCGAGATCGTCGAAATCGATGGACCCCACCTTGTGCGCACCCGAGGCCAGGTTGACGACGCGGTCGGTGATGTGGGGCAGGAGCCGATTGGTGAGCGCGAAATGACCGAGATGGTTGGTACCGAACTGCATTTCGAACCCGTCCTTGGTCCGGCCCTCGGGCACCATCGCGACCCCGGCATTGTTCACCAGGATCGCGATCTCACCCGCCCACTCGCCGGCGAACTCGCGAATCGATTCCTGATCGGCGAGATCGAGTTGCCGCACCTCGTTGCTGCCGCCGATCCGGCGCGCGGCCTCGTTGCCGCGGCCGATATCGCGGACGGCGAGCACCACATGCGCGCCGGCCCGGGACAGCAGGGTGGCGGTGCCGAATCCGACGCCGCTGTTGGCGCCGGTGACAACCACGGTGCGGCCGTCGAAGGCGGGCAGGTCGGCCGCGGTCCAGTGCGAAGAACTCATGTCCAGACGGTAACGCCGGAAACGGGATCGGGCGCGGACTCGCCGGAAATGAGGCGGGTACTGCGATTACGCCGATAACGCGAAACCGCCCGCCGGCGAGGAAATGAGCGGAAGCGCCGAACAGCGCGCAGCTCGCCGAGTAGCGTGAGGTCCGTGTTCCCGGGGCCGGTCGCCCGTGGCCGAGACTCCGGCTCCGGCTTTCCGCTCGACTCCGGCCGAGCGTTCTCGACCAGGTGGTACCGGCAGTTCCGTTCCATCCGTTGTCGTAGAAAGGGTCGTTGATGCTCCGTTCACGCAGGACTGTTCCGACGGTGGTCGCGCTGCTGGGCGCACTGGCGCCGGCGCTCGTGGTCACCGCTGCGGCCGCGACCGCGGCGGTCACCGATTTCGATCTGGCGCCGGGGGCCGGCGGCGGGAGCGCCGCGGCGCCCTACGGAACCCATTGCACCTACACCGCGACCGCTACCGCGGAGCCGGGCGAGTACGTCAGTTTCTACGACAGCCAGAAGGGTTCGTTCGATCCGCCCGGCGCGATTCTCGTCGGTGAGTCCGGCACGGTCACCGCGGAATGGACCCCGGAGGTCCCCGGCACGCACAACCTGCACGCCGTGAACATCGGTAGCGAACAGTCGCTCGAAGCGGAGGTCGGCTCCGGCCTGAACCTCGGCTCGGCCTGCCCGGTGTGGTGACCGGCGGTGTGGGCGCCGTGTCCGGCGGGCACGGGATCTTCTCGAAATCCGGCAGAAGAGGTGAACACAGACCTGTCGCGTGCAGCGCGGCAGCCGGCGGAAGGAGTTTCGCATGGGGGATACACCTCGCGCGCGTCGTTCGGGCGGTATGAGCGCCGCGATCGAGCGGGCCGTCGCACAGCTCGATGCGGGATTTCTGCGCAATGAACTGATGGTCGCCGCTCTCGTGCTGTCCTCGATCATCGCCGTGATGGGCCTGAGTTCGGACGGACTCGGCTGGAAACTCGGGTACTGCGCCGCCGGGCTCCTCGGCGTGACGGCGTCGTTCGTGGTCATGCGCAGGGACCGACCCCGGCAGTGGCTGGTCCTGCCGGCGATCTCCGCTCTCGCCGTGCTGCTGCTGATCGTGTACGGGCGGATGTCCGGAAGCCTGTGACCGGCAGCGGCATTCGTGCGCGGTCAGCCCGGCGGAGCGCCGAACGCGGTGTCGCCGACCTCGCGCAGTTGCTGCCGTACGGCGTCGTCGCACACGGACCCGTCGACACCGGCCCGGTAGGCGGAGGCAGGGCTGATACCGAGTCGTTCGGCGAGTTCGTATTCCTGGCCGAGGGTCGTACCGAACAGAGCCGGGTCGTCGGTACCGATACTGCAGCGGACACCGGCTTCGCGCAGCCGGGGGAGTGGATGTTCCGCGATATCCGCCACGACACGGGTGGCGACGTTGGAGGTCGGGGTCACCCGGAGTACCGTTCCTCGATCCACGAGCTCGGCCATGAGGGCGGGGTCGCCGGCCGCGGCGATCCCGTGCTGTAGTCCGTCCGGGTTCCAGCGCAGGACGTCCCGGATGGCGCGTACGCCCCCGGCTTCCCCCGCGTGCGGCACGATTCCCAGCCCGCCGTCGCGGGCGATGGCCACCGCCCGGTCGAACTCCGAGACGTCGCCGCGCGCCAATTCGTTGCCGCCGGCGTCCAGGCCGACAATGCCGCGGTCCCGGTAGCGTACGGCCCATTGCGCGCATTCTTCGGCCAGTTCGCGGTCGACTCCCCAGATCAGGCTGGGCATGGCGCGCACGGTGACACCGTAGTGTTCGGCCGCCGCGGTGATGCCGTCCGTGACACCGTCGAACATCGCCGGATACGGGATGCCGTCCCATTTATTGCGATTGATGGGTGAAAAGGTGGTTTCGATGTACTGCACGCCGTGCG
The DNA here is from genome assembly GCF_046764065.1 of Nocardia sp. NPDC002869. Classification (NCBI taxonomy): domain Bacteria; kingdom Bacillati; phylum Actinomycetota; class Actinomycetes; order Mycobacteriales; family Nocardiaceae; genus Nocardia; species Nocardia sp. NPDC002869. The sequence goes on along the minus strand of NZ_JBKOOL010000074.1, from coordinate 8,998 downwards.
TTTTCGCCTCCAGAGCGTAATCGAGGACGGCCCGGCGGAAATCGTCTCCGGTGCGCATCGTGCCGGTGGTGACGCGCCACATCTCCAGGAAGTGGCCGAAGTCGCGGTACCGATACAGCGCGGACAGCGCCTCGACATTGTCCGCGGGCAATGTCACACCGTTGCGCCGCGCCATATCCAGCAATCTTTCCGGCCGGATCGTGCCCTCGAGATGGACATGCAGTTCGATCTTGGGATACGGGTCGGCGGATCCACTACGCGGCAGCGGTGCGCCGCCACCGGAACCGCCGCGGGAGTCCTCTTCGGTCCGGCGGCTCGAACGCGCCGACGACGGGAGTGCGGACTCGCCGGTGCCGGGGGCATGACGAAAACCTTTGTCGGAGTCGGAGAGTTTCGCGGCCGCGCTCTCGAACCGCCGGGCGAAAGGCCTGATGCCGTGGGTGGTGCCAGGGCCTTCCATTCTCATGAAGCAACTGCTCAGCTTCCGGGTGGCTCGGAGAAGAATTTGCGCGACCTCTTCCGACCGGATCAGCACAACGCCCCCTCTACACGTCCGCGACGGCCTGCCGGCCTCGGTTCGGCACTCTAACCGAACCGCCGGTCTCGGTCCCGTCAGTTGTCCACGATGCGTGGTCACATGAGATGTGCGGTGAGGAAGGCGATCTGATCTGCGGCGATCTGCTCCACCACCGGTGGGTGGTAGACGGTGAAATGGTCGGCGTCGTAGGTCGTCAGTACGGCCTGTGGTGCGCGGGCGGCCACCCGATCTTCGGCGTAGCGGCGCTGGGAGACCAGTTGCCGCGGCTCGCCGCCGGATTCGCCCAGATGACGAAAGTCGAACGCCACCACGGCCAGTCCCGCCTGCGCGAACCATTGTTCGTATTGCCCGAGCATCATCTCGTGGGTGGCGCCGCCACCGTGCAGGCCGAACTCACGAGCCCGCTCGCGGCCCGCGCGGGCGAGGATCGGGCGGCGGTCGCCGGCCGGGTCGCGGCGCTACCGCCCGATCGGTTCCCGAAGCTGATCGAGATCGCGGAAGCCGCCGCCGGCGGCGATCCGGAAACCGAATTCGGTAGCGGGCTGGCGATAGTCCTGGCCGGTCTCCGGGCCTGATGGCCGGTAGCCCGGGTTACGGTGTCGCCTGTAGCCGCCAGCGCTGGTACGGGCCGCCGCGTGGAGTCATCTTCAGTGCCCCGGCGTCGGGCAGGTAGGTGAGCACGGATTTCGGATACCCCTGCTCGAAGAGGTAGCCGTCCTCGATCTGCCATTTCACCGCGAGTGTCGACGTGCTGTCGACCAGCCGCGCGTCGGTTCCTCCGCGGAAGGGGGTGCCGCCGTAGGCGAGGGCGAAGTATCCGCGCGACTCCTCGGCGACGACATTGACGAGCTGATTGTGCGCGCCGGAATAGGTGTTCGCGCCACTGGAGTCGAAGATCCAGCCCTGCCGCACCGACCCGTCGCAGCCGCGCATCTCGAGGCCGGGGTCGGTGGTGACGCTCGCCCGGTCGCTGCGCCGGGTGTACTCCCGCTGCTGCCAGGTGCCGTCGTATTCGTAGTACCGGCCGGGCTCACTGGCCAGGCACAGGCGGGCTTCCTCGTTGCGTAGGGCGAACCTGCCACCGGGAAAACCGTTGGCGATCACCGGCGCCGGGCTGCGTTTTCGCGGCTCGCCGCCGGTCAGCTCGATATCGGGCGTGGCCGCGGAGTGGGTGACGACGAGCAGCCCGGCGATCAGGGCGACGAGTGACAGCGGGCCGCCGCGTACTCTTCTCGTATTCATGCGCAAAAGCTATCAATGCTTCATCGGTGTGCATCGATGGCGCGCGGAACCTTTGCGGGGGTCTGGATGGCGGTGAAGGCGTCTTCGGACCCACCCCGCGCAATATTCTGCGCGCTTCGGTCGCACCCTGATATTACGCGTCGCGGCCGAAAGCGGTGCGCCGGTTTCGAGCGGGGAGCGGGCGCCGCGCACAGTTGCCGCGGCAGGTCAGATGGCGACGTCGCTTCGTGACTCGGCGTGGCGGCGCTGGGCGTCGAGGACCTCGGGCATCCGCGCCTCGAGGAAACCGACGAGTTCGAGAAGCCGCGGCGCGGTCTCGGCGCCCAGATCGGTGAGGCTGTACTCCACGTGGGGCGGGATGGCGCGGCGGACCTTGCCCCGCGCCGACTGGCCCGATACCGAGGACCTGCGGCCGCACCCGCTGGATCTCGACGCGGCCGTCGAACGCTGGGGCGCGGACCTGGCAACCGGCGCGGCGGCGGGTTCACCGACCTGATCCGCCGCGGGCCGGGGCGGCACTGCCGCCGGGTGAGGCCCCGTGCCCCCCGGGGGCAGTGGTCGCGCAGGCTCGGTCACACCCGGCGGCAGGTTCCTCCGCTACTCCGTGGAGTCGTAGTCCTGGATACTGCCCTGCTGGTCGATGGCGGGAGCTTGCTGGTCGGTGTCGCCCGGTGCCTGCTGGTCGGCGTCACCGGGTCCCTGCTGGTCGGTATCGCCCGGATACTGCTGGTCGGTGTCACCGGGAGCTCGTTGATCGGTGTCACCAGGGTTCTGCTGGTCGGTGTCACCGGGGTGCCGGCTCATCTTCCGCGTCGTCCTGGACGGGCAGGCCGAGACCCGGAAACAGGTCTTCGATACCGGGAAGGCCCGGAATGCCCAGGAGACCGGGCCGGCTGTCCTGCTGGTCGACGGCTCCCTCGGTGGGTTGCGCGGTGGCCGCCGGGGCGGCGAGGGCGACCGCGGCGGGGACGGCCAGTGTGGCGAGCGCGGCAGCGGTGGTGGTGCGGATCGACATGTGTAACCCCTTCTCTCTCGGTGATCGGGTGGGAAGTGGTACGCGTGCGGATCGAGCACTCCGGACCATACGGGGAGCCGGGCGCGGTCCGGGGCAGGCCGGTCGGGTCGGCGAGTACGTCCCTCTCGACATTCGCGTTCCGGTTGCGGGGCCGGACCGGTTGTGGCTCGATGAGCCGGCGCTGTCGATCGATAGCGCGCGGTTTGCGTCCGGCGCCCGCTCGCGCGGGTAGCGGGACACCAAGGAGTTCGACCATGACAATCGGATATGTCTGGAACACGGTCTACGGATGGGCCGAGATCGCGGCGCTGTCCGCCGGCGGTGCGATCCAGCTCGTGGATCAGGTCGTCTCCCGAACCATCGATACCGGTTACGCGCTGGTCAACCCGCCGGGACATCACGCGTACCGGGCCGGCGGGATGGGGTTCTGCATTTTCAACAATGTTTCGATAGCCGCCGCCTACGCCAAGGACGTCCTCGGGCTGGAACGGGTGGCCGTGGTGGATTGGGATGTCCACCACGGCAACGGCACCCAGGAGATCTGGTACAGCGACCCGTCGGTGCTCACCGTTTCGCTGCTTCAGCATCTGTGCTTCCCGCCGAACTCCGGCTATCCGGAAGAGCGGGGCACCGGTGCGGGTGCGGGCTTCTCGATCAATATCCCGCTGCCGCCCGCCAGTGGTGACGCCGCCTATGCGCACGCCATGGACGAGGTCGTGCTGCCGGCGCTGCGCGAGTTCCGGCCCGAGCTGATCCTGGTGGCCTCCGGTTTCGACGCGAGCATCATGGATCCGCTGGCCCGCCAGATGGTCACCAGTGCCGGATTCGCCCGGCTCACCCGGCGCGTGCTCGATGTGGCGGACGAACTCTGCGAGGGGCGGATCGCGTTCGTCCAGGAGGGTGGATACAGCCCGCACTATGTGCCGTTCTGCGGGCTGGCGGTGCTGCGCGAACTGCTCGGTGACCCCTACCAGCCGGACCCGTACAGCCCGATCGTCTCCACGCAGGGTGGCGATGTGCTGCTGGAGCACGAAGCCGCGGCGATCCGGGCGGCAGTACCCGGTCCGCTCCCGGCCCCGGCCGAGAACCGGTGATGCAGGGCCGGCGGACTCCATGCCGCCGGCCCCGAAAACCGTTGCCGGACCGTGAACTACCGTGCCTCACGATCTCCGGCGGGCGATGTGAACTTCCACTACTGTGTGCTCGCAGTAATCGAAACCGTTCCCTTTTCGGGAAACTCAGCAAGGAGTGGGTTGATGACGTCCGTCCGGAAGGCCGTGGAGGACTACTACGAGCACATCGACTCCGGCCGGTTGGCCGATGCCGTGCAGTTGATGACCGACGACGTGAAGCTGACCTTCGCCAATGCCGACCCCGTGACCGGCCGGGAAGCGGCCTTCGCCTCCATCCAGTACGTGCTCGACCAGACCACCAAGATCCGGCACACCATTTTCCACTGGATGGAGCCGCAGATCGCGGCGGATGGTACGGCCGAGGTCACCTTCGAGATCCGGATCCACTACTGGCTGAAGAACGGTACGGAACTCGATATCCCCGGAGCGGTGTACGCGAGTTTCGACGCAGACACCCAGTGCACCGAGCAGCGACTCTACGGCGACCTCACCCAGGTGTTCGCCTGACCCTGCCGCCTACGGTGCGCTGATACGTCGATGGCTCGGACCCGGCCGGTCCGAGCCATCGCCATATCAGCGCCTATTCGTTTCCCGGCTCTCGGCTCCACGGCGCGGTATCCGACCCAGACGCCCCCGGATTCCTGCGCCTGGCGATGCCGGCTTCTCGGGTCCGCACCATGGGTTCGGCGATTTCGTCACCGGGCGGCCGTCCCCGTCGCGCATCACTCGTCGAGGTTCCGGGGGAGGTCGCAGCGCGCCGAGAGTGGTTGCCAATAGGTTGCTGTTTTCCTGTTACTCAAATTTAGAGGAATTTGTTGCGGGAAAACTGGTCGCTTGTTATGTTGCCTGGGTCACCGCCGGATACCGCGGCCGTGACCGTCCTCTCCGGTTGTAGGCCGGATCCGCGAGGATGTCTCACCCCTCTCGAGGAGTTCACTATGGGTTCGTTGAGCGATCTGCTCACCGCGTTGATTCCGGCACTCGGTTCGGCCGTCGCAGGTGACGGCCTCCTCGATGTTTTCATCGGTTCCCTACAGGGAAGCGTCGCCGCCTGATTCGGCGAACGATACACCCACTTTTACCGAAATTCCGATCGGAATTCGGTTAATTCAGCACTGCAAGGAGCACGACATGGGATCTCTCTTCGAAATTCTGGGCCTGGGCACCGCCAGCGCCGGAGGTATCGGCACGAGTATCGTCAACGCGCTGATCACCCTGAGCGGGGGCACTCCCGCTCCCGGCAAATAGATCGCAGGTCGGAGAGGGGTCCACCCGGTCACCACGGGTGGACCCCGTGCTCGAAAGCCACGTATACGAATTGATGTTTCCACGAAGCAGGACGTCGCCGGTTTATCTGCTGGCAATACTGTTCGTTCTCGCCCTGGGTGCGGCACCACGCGCCGCCGCCACCCCAGGAGCGCATATCGTCTCGCTCGCGCCCGGTGCCGGACGATCGGTCGAGGTCACGGTGTACTCACCGGCCATGCGGCGTGATATTCCGCTGCAGGTCCTGCGCCCGGCCGATACCGGTACCCCCGCCCCGACCCTTTACCTGCTCAACGGTGCCGGCGGCGGTGAAGACGCCGCGACCTGGTCCGCGCAGACCGACGTGTCCGAATTCTTCGCCGGTGAACACGTCAATGTGGTGATCCCCCGGGAGGGGGCCTTCAGCTACTACACCGACTGGCAGCAAGAGGATTCCGGCCTGGCCGCGAAACTGGGCAACAACGGCCGGAACATGTGGGCAACCTTCCTCACCGAAGAACTACCGCCCGTACTCGATGCCGCTTTCGGTACCACGGGCCGGAACGCGATCGCGGGGATCTCGATGGCCGCGACCTCGGTACTCGACCTCACCATCCGCGCGCCCCACCTCTACAGCGCGGCGGCGGCGTACAGCGGATGTGCGATGACCAGCGACCTTCTCGGTCAGGCGTTCGTCACACTGGTGGTGAGTCTGGGCGGCGGCAACGCCGAGAACATGTGGGGCCCGACCGACGGTCCGGGGTGGCGGGAACACGACCCCTACCTGCAGGCCCACCGGCTCCCGGATATCCCGATGTACATCACCAGCGGCACCGGGCTGGCCGGGCGATACGACAGCGCCGATGACCCACGGCTCAACGGTAATCAGAAGATGCTGTGGAACCAGCTGCTCGTCGGCGGCGGAATCGAGGCCGCGGCCGACTACTGCACCCGGGCGCTCCAGCGCCGCACCCAGGAGCTCGGCCGGACCGATATCGTCTACGACCTCCGTCCTTCCGGCACCCATTCGTGGGGGTATTGGCAGGACGATCTGCACCGATCCTGGCCACTGCTGGCCGGTGCGCTGACCTCCTGAACCCACCGCGGCGCGTCAGCCGAGGGCTTCCACCAGCTCGCGGAACGATTCCCGCAGCAGCTCCCGGTAGCGGTCGGGGTCCGGCATCATCGCCTTGTCGACGCTGACGGTGAGCACGATCTCCTCGCCCTGTGCCGAGATCAGGTGCCGCAGACCGTCACCGTCCATCGGTGGCAGGACACCGAACGCCCGCAGCACCGGCGCGCCGCGGAAGGTCAGCCCGGCACCCGGCGGCGGGACATTGCTGATCGTGGTGTTGTGCAGCGGCACCGAGGACAGATCGGTGAACGAGCGATGTGCTCGCGCCCGGCCCGCCGCCCGCAACAACCACGCCGGCGCGGTCTCGACCCGCGCGGCGTGCCGGAGTACCGCCGGATCGCTGTTCCGGCGCCGTTCCCGGCGTACCGACTCCCGGATCGCCGCCAATCGCGCACGCGGATCCCGGCGGCCGGTGTGCAGATCGACCGTCATCTGACACAGCTGGTTCGCCGAATCCCATTGCGCGATACCGCGCATCGACATCGGAACCATCGCCGCGAGCCCCGTCGGCGGCATCTCACCCTTCTCGTCGAGGTAGGCGGCGAGCGCACCGGACACCACGGTCAGCATGACATCGTTGACCGTGACGCGTTCGGCGGACCGATCGCGCAATGCCGTCACTTCGGACAACGGCAGGAACACCTGCTCGATCAGTACGGTCGGGCCGATCGCGCGGTTGAAGCGGGTCGCGGGGCGTACGGGCGCCGGTTCGTGCAGCAGGCCGGCCTCGATCCGGGCGCGCGCGGCGGCGTTCGCCGCCCGGGTACGCGACAGTCCCATTGCGAAACGGCCTATACGGTAGGGAAACAGCGCGGCGGCACGTAACCCCGCCGCCGATCTCGACCACCGGTTCGCCGTCGGTGCGGCCGGTGCCTCCCGGCCGCCGAAGAGTTCCAGTTCGAGTTCACGGGTCGCCACACCGTCGCAGGCGCTGTGGTGGAATTTCAGTGCGACGACCGTGGCCTCCCCCGGGATCTCCGGAACGGCCCGGACTCGATCGAACACCTGGATCTGCCACGGCGGTCGGGTGAGATCCATACGCGCCGTGGTTATTTCCGCGAGCCGGGCGCGTACGGTATCCCAGTCGGCTCCCGACGGTCCGGCCACCACGTGCTCGGCGATATCGAGTGCCGGATCGGGGACCCAGTACGGCAGATCCAGATCCAGTGGGACACGCCGCAAGCGTCGCTGGAACAGGGGTGCGAAGCCCAGCCGTGCCCGCGCCCAATCCCGCAACGCGGCGGTATCCACCGGTTCGGCCCCGGTGGCGTCGAAAACGTAGACCGCGACGATATTGGACGGGTGCCGCTCGGTTTCGTCGTAGACGAACACCGCGTCACGGGGCGCCAACTGCTCTTTCGCCACAATGCCTTTGGCCTTTTTCGTGGCGAGAACTCCACTGTTCCCGTATATCACCATGTTTCCTGCCGAGCGGTACCGATATGAAGAATTGCCTGGTCGTGCCAGGCAGCTCGATCGATCCTAGCGGTCCGGCGCGCGGCGCCCAGGGGAATCCGGCTGTCCGGAACGTCGAAATTTCAGAACTGGGTGAATTATGGGCAATGCGCGGGCGCGTGCCGCTCGGAATTTCTCGCTGTCTCGGACGGCCTATCGGATACTGCATTCCGGTCGGTTTTCGGAATTGGGTCCTTGTTTCCGCGCCCGAGAGCATTATCTCGTCCGCCGGGCGGTTCGAACCCGGGCGTTGCCGCCCGGTGGGGTCGCCGCTCCCATGGCGGACGGAGAACCTCGCATAATAGCGGAGAAGAATCAATCGGATCGGATCGCCGAATATTTGCTCGAGTCGGCGTTGGATCGTGGAAACCTCTGCACCACAGTCTCGTTCCGCCAGGGGGTGCGGAGCCCGCGCTGCCCGGCCGGGCCCGCGGGGTCCGACCCGGACAATCGAGCCGGGTTGTGACGCTATGGTACTTCCGTCGAGTGTTCCGGCCGGACCGGCACGGCGCGTCGGAACGCCGATGGCGCGGACCCGCCACGGAACGGCCCGGGCCCTCGGCGTCAAGGCCGGCTCACTTCGGCGCGGTGAGGTCGTAGAGCGTGACCCCGTCCACGTCCTTCGCGGTGAAGTTGTCCGTCCCGGCCATGAAGCTGAACACCTGCCCGGTGACCAGCAGCCGGCCACCCCACAGCAGCACCTGCGCGCGAGGACCGTCGGTGCGGGCCGCCCGGCCGCGCAGCAGCAGTCCGGCGACCAGCGCCGCGGGGATCAGCCAGGCGATCTGTCCGCCCTGCATCTGGTCGAACATCCGGGTTATCCCGGTCCGGCCCCACATACCGTTGCCGCCGGGCGGCAGTTCACCGCCCGGGCCGATACTGCCGGGTGCCGGCGTTGTCGGCGACGGTGATCCGCGCCGGGAACGGGAACCCGCTGTCGAGGTAGTCGCGAAGCCGGCGCACACACGCCGGGATCGGTTTCTTCGTTGTACACGGGAACGACCACATCCAGCACCGGCGGCGCCGCGGTGTGTTCCCTGAGGTCCCCCGCTGCGGCGAGGGGCACGGTCTCGGTCAGGTGGACCAGAGTCGGTGGGCGGGCTGGGGCCCGGCTCCAGCCAACCTGGGAGGTAGCTGTGCATATTTGCGGCGCCTTCGGCGCCGCGGGTCGGGGCCCTGTGACCCCGATTAATCCCAGATCGGAAGTGCACACCGCTGAACTACAGTCACAAACA
>NZ_JBKOOL010000073.1:0-26085 GCF_046764065.1 Nocardia sp. NPDC002869 | reverse complement strand
CCGGGCCGCGCGGTCCGGGCATCGTCGCGTCACATCCCGGGAAACTCGATGATCGGCGCCGGATAGTCCGTGCCGAGCCGCCACGGCCGGTGGATCGCCCGGCCTTCGATATCGGCGAGTTCCGGTACCCAGCGTCGCACGTAGTCGCCGTGCGGGTCGTAGCGGTCGGCTTGGCGCAGCGGATTGAGCACCCGGTTCGGGCGGGTGTCGTTTCCGGTTCCGGCGACCCATTGCCAGTTGAGCTGATTGTTCGCCAGGTCCGCGTCGACCAGCCAGTACAGGAAGTGTCGCGCTCCGGCCCGCCAGTCCACCCGCAGCGATTTGGCGAGGAAGCTCGCGGTGATCAGGCGGGCGCGATTGTGCATCCAGCCCTGTGCGCGCAATTGCCGCATCCCGGCGTCGACGATCGGGATACCGGTGTGTCCTTCGCGCCAGGCCTCGAGCGCCTGCTCATCGTCGCGCCAGCGGATATCCCGCGCGCGATAGTCGGCCCATGCCGCGCCGGGCCGGGCGGCCAGCACCTGGTGGTGGAAGTCGCGCCAGGCCACCTGCCGGACGAACGCGGCGGCGCCCTCGGTGGAATCACCGGCGCGGCGCACCACCTCGCCCGGCGAGAGACAGCCGAAATGCAGGTAGGGAGACAGCCGTGAGGTGGTGTCGGCGGCCATCTCGTCGCCGCCGGACGCGTAGCCGTCGAGGCTGCGGGAAAGCCAGTCGCGCAGTATCTTCCGGCCCGTGTTCTCGCCGCCGACCGACAGTTCGGGAGAGGGCTCTCCCGCAGTGAGCTCGCCCGGCTCCGGGAGCGTCCCGGCGGCGATCTCCGGCAGCTCGAGGCGGCGCGGCGCGCGCAGCGCCGCCCGATGCCGGTCGCTGGTCCAGCGCCGCAGATAGGGCGTGAACACGGCGAAGTGATCATTGCCGGCGGGCACCAGATCGCCGGGCGGCACAACGGTCAGCGAGGCAGTGTGGACCCGCAGTTCGCGACCGTCGCGGGCCAGGCGATCACGCAGCCGCCGCTCCCGCAGGCGGCTGTAGGCACTGACATCGGCGGCGATATGGACGACCGGCGCGTCCGCCGTCTCCGCCACCCGCGCCACCTCGTCGGCGACGTTTCCGGCGCGGACGACGAGCCGGCCGCCGAGCGCACGGAGTTCGTCGTCGAGTTCGCGCAGGGCGGCCGCCAGGAAATGCGCCCGGTTGGGCGGGCAGGAACGACCGGACAGGATGGCCTCGTCGAGAACGAAGAGCGGGACCACCGTCGCGGCCTCCCGGTGCGCCGCGGTGAGCACCGGGTTGTCCCGCACCCGCAGATCGCGGGTGAACAGGGCGACCGCGGCGGCGGTCACGCGAACCAGACCAGGCAGAACGTGTGCCCGACCGGGTCGGTGTAGACCCGGAATGTCTCTTCCGCGTGGACGAATGTGGCGCCGAGCGCCAGAACTGCCGGTTCGGCGACCTCCACATCGCTGACCAGCACATCGAAGTGGACCTGCTGCGAACCGGCCGGATCCGGGAACCGGGGCGGCCGATACTCCGGCGACAACTGGAACGCCAGCCGCCGGCCCTGCGGGTCGACCATGGCGACCCAGGTGTCGTCGCTTTCCGCGCTCACCACTTCCCCACCGAGCAATCCGAGATAGAACTCGGACAGCTTCCACGGATCCGGGCAGTCCAGTACTACCGTCCGCAATCCCTCTACTCCGTCGGCCGCCATGGTCCGGCCCTCCTTCCGCACGTGATACCGGTTGCGTACCCGGGCCCCCGTCGGGAAAACCGGCACGCACTGCGCGCCGAGGGTAGGGCCGGGGGCCGGTGCGGGAGGGGATGCGCGTCAGCACGTCGGGAGCGGCACCTCTTCGTAGACCTCGCCCACGGCGCCGGCGAGCAGCCGGTCGGTCATCCCCTGCGTCAATACGGTCGGCCGGGCGTTGTCGGCCGTGTCGCGGTCGCGGCGCGCGCCGAGTTCGATGAGCGGGCGAGGACGGGCCCGTGCTCGGTGGCCGCGAGTTCGGGGATGCCGGTGCAACGATCGCCGGTGACCGCGCGCAGCGGGCACCCATTGTCCGGCGTCGTTCTCGACTGGTTGAGGCCGACGGGCCCCGATCATGTCGGCGACCATCCATCGCCGTGGCGGCAAGCTCCGCTGCTACCGCCGTGCACGCTGCATATTCGATGCCATGCGCTCTACCGTCCTGCCTCTGAATCGTACAAACAGGATTCAGGTTCCTACCTATCAGGACGGTGTGAATCAGGGTGACTCACTGATCGGCGGCCGATCCTCCCCTACTGCCGCTGTTCCGCGAGTTCGGTGGCGGGCGCCGGATGGCCGTTGCCGCCGAAACCGCTGGGCCACCACACCTTCGGGCCCACCAGGGCGAACAGTGCGGGGATGACGACCGTGCGCACCAGGAAGGTGTCGAGCACGATGCCGATTCCGACGATGATGCCGAGCTGGGTGAGCGTGATCAGCGGCAGCACACCCAGGACGCAGAACACCGCCGCCAGGACGATTCCGGCACTGGTGATCACCGCGCCGGTCGCCGAGACCGCACGCACCATACCGTCGACGGTGCCGTGGCCCGGGGTTTCCTCCCGGGCCCGGGTCACCAGGAAGATGGTGTAGTCGATACCCAGTGCCACCAGGAAGAGGAAGGCGAACAGCGGCACCGTGGTATCCAGTGCGGGGAAGCCGAAGAGATGCGTACTCACCAGGCTGCCCAGCCCCAGGGCGGCCAGGGCACTCAGCACGGTGACGCCGATCAGCAGGACCGCGGCGGGCAGCGCCCGCAGCAGGATGAGCAGCACCGCGAAAACCACCACCAGGATCAGCGGGATCACCAGCAGCTGGTCGTGCCGGGCGGCGTCGCGGGTGTCGAGCGCTTTCGCGTCGCTCCCGCCGACCATGGCCTCGGCGCCGGGTATCGCGGCCAAGGTGCCGCGCAATTGTTCGATCGTCGTATAGGCCGCCTCGGATTCGGGAGCGGCCTCGAGGGTGACCATCCACCGGTCCGAGCCCTCGTGACCACCCGCGGGCACCACAGCGGAGACGCCCGGGGCGGCCTCCAGCGCCGGACGGACCGCCGCGGCGGCGTCGTGCCGGGTGAGCACGACGGTCGGATCGGAAGCGCCCGACGGGAAATGGGCGGCAAGGGCATCCAGGCCATCCACCGATTCGGCCCGGACCCGGAACTGTTCGGTCTGCGACAGCCCGATATCCGCGCCGGTCAGACCCGCCGCACACACGACCAGCAGCGCGATCGCCCCGCCGGCGACCACGGCGGGCCGGGCCACCACCCTGGTGGCGATGCGATGCCACACGCCGTGCGCCGCGGTCCCGTCGGCACTCGCGTGCGGAACGAAGGGCCAGAAGATCTTCCGGCCACACAGAGCCAAGGCGGGCGGTAGCGCCAGCAGGACGAAGACCACCGCGACCAGCAGGCCGGCGGCCGCCATCAGGCCGAGCGAACGAGTGTTGGGCAGCGTCGCGAGCAGCAGCGTGCACAGGGCGAGCACCACGGTCACATTGCTGGCCAGAATCGCCGGTCCGGCGCGGCGGACGGCCGCACGCAGCGCGGCGCGGTGGTCGCGGTGCCCGTGCAGTTCGTCGCGATAGCGGGAAACCAGCAGGAGCGCGTAATTGGTGCCCGCGCCGAACACCAGAACGCTGGTGATGCCCGCGGTGGAGCCGTCGAAGGAGAGGTCGGTGACGCGGGCGAGCGCGGTGCCGATGCTCGTGGCGGTCCGGTCGGCGAGACCGATCACCAGCAGCGGTACCAGCCACAGCACCGGCGAGCGGTAGGTGGCGATGAGCAATAGCGCGACCACCAGCGCGGTGACGGCCAGCAGGGTCACGTCCGCACCGGCGAAGGAGTCGGCGATATCGGCGCCGAACGCCGGGCCGCCGGTGATCTGCACGGTCAGGCCGGGGGGCGCGTGCTCGGCGGCCATCTGGCGCAGCCGGTCGATCTCGGTGGCCAGATCCGCTCCGTTCAGGTCGGCGGACACCGTCGCACGTCCCAGTGCCGCCTTCCCGTCCGGCGCGACCACGAGCGCGTCCGCGCCGGTACCGGAGACCTCCTGAACCGTCGTCGTGGCGGCGGCGCGGTCGGAATCGGTCAGTTCCGCGCCGTCGGTCCGGGTGATCACCAGGATCGCCGGCGCGTCCCGGCCGCCCGGGAATTCCGCCACCGCGGCGTCGACCCGCGCGGCTTCGGAATCCTGCGGCACCGAGGTCGGCGCCTGATCCGCGTCGTCGTTTCCACCGACGCCCACGATCACCGCGCAGGCGGCGGCGAGGACGGCGAGGAGCAGGACCCACGAGCGGCGGCCGGTGACCACGGTGGCGAAGCGTTCCCAGGCATTCACCCGGCAACTATTTCAGAAACTGAAATAATCGGCAAGGACGGCGGCCGCGGCACCTACACTCTTGCGAGCGGGATCAGGAAAGGACGGCGTAGGTGAGAGACGAACCCTCGGCGAAAACGGACAGCGCGCCCCGGGAGCACGCCGAAACCGAGATCGCCACCGATATCCGCGCGCTGACCGCGGTGTCCGAGCAGATCGGGCATCTGTTCGCCCATTCGCACTCCCTGCGCAGCACCGATTTCCGTGCGCTCATGCACGTCGCCACCGCCGAAGCCGAGGGCCGGCCGCTCACCGCCGGACAGCTGCGTGAACTCATGGGCCTGTCCCCGGCCGCGATCACCTACCTGGTCGAACGGATGATCGCCTCGGGTCATATCCACCGCGAAACCGATCCCGGCGACCGCCGTCGGGTGCTGCTGCACTACTCCGAACACGGCATGTCGGTGGCCGGCGAATTCTTCCACCCACTGGGCAGGCGCACCCGTTCGGCGCTCGCCGGCCTGCCCACCACCGATCTCGCCGCCGCCCACCGGGTGCTCTCCGCGGTCATCTCCGCCATGCGGGACCACCATGCCGCACTGACCCGGGAGCCGGGCGGGCGGTAGTAGGGACGCCGACACGCCGGACCTTCGAAAAACTCTGCATACTGCCGTGCGGCCTGGGTAGGACGCCCCACGACCCGCGGACGACCGCATGCTGATTGCCCCGGCTGTACGCGGGTACACGGCCGGGCAGACAGGAGGTGTGTCATGCCGAAGGAATGGACCGACAAACAGGAACGGCAGTACGAGCACATCAAGGATTCCGCCGAGGATCGCGGGGCGAGCACCGAACGTGCGAAGGAAATCGGTGCGCGGACGGTCAACAAGAACCGCGCCCAGGCCGGTCAGACGAAAACAGCGAGCCGCTCCTCGACCCGCGATATCTCACCGCAGCGGCGCGGCGGCCTGCGCTCGGGGACCGATAAGCCCAAGGGCCGGACCCGCGACCAGCTGTACAACGAAGCCAAGAGCCGCAATATCAAGGGCCGCTCCAAGATGACCAAGAACGAATTGGCCGAAGCCCTGGGCAAGTAGACCGCCGATGAGCCCCGCCGCCCGTGCGGCCACGAACAGCCGCCGGGCACCGAAACCGGTCGGCGCCGCCGAGTTCGTTCCCGGCGGCGCCGGATCCACAAACAGCCCAGCCGGACCGAGGTCGTCGCATGCTCGGCCTGGCTGGCCACCGAACTGGATCTGATCGCCCCGGATCTGGTGGTCTGCCTGGGCGCGGTGGCGGCGAAAGCGGTACTGGGCCCGTCGGCCACGGTCGGCTCGCTGCGCGGCCGCACCGTCGAACGCCCGGACTTCCGGGTGACCGGTACGGTGCATCCCTCGTCGGTGCTGCGCGCCCCGGATCGCGATGCGGCGTATACCGAGTTCTTGGCGGACCTCACCTACATTCACGACTCCGCGCGGCGGTGACCCCCGGCGCGCGGATCACCGGCCCGGCCCCAGATCCAGACGCCGGGTCACCCGGTCGACCAGGTCCGGGGGCATACCCGGTTCACGCCGGGCGGCCTGCGCTTCCCGCCGACCGGCCTCGGTCACCTCGGCGCGGATACGCCTGACGGCGACGGTCATCCGCGCCTCCCGCTCGGCGCGGGCGCGCGCGTCCTCGTCGGCCGCTTCTGGATCGGCCCGGGCCAGCCGGCGCCGGATACCTTCCCGCAGCCGCTCACGGAGTTCCTCGGGTACCTGCTCGGCGTCGGCCAACTCCTCGAGGCGGGCCAGTTCGGCCCGGACCACTCGCTCCCACAGTTGCCGTTCGAGGCGGCGTTCGGCGAGCGTGTCGGCGTGGACACCGGTGAGCCGGACGACCAGCGGAAGCGTCGGGCCCTGCACGAGCAAGGTGAACAGGACCACCGCGAATGCCGTGAACAGGATCTCGGTGCGGCCCGGGAACTCCGCGCCTGCCTCGGTCGACAGCGGTATGGCCAGCGCCAGTGCCACCGTGGCGACCCCGCGCATACCGGTCCACCATGTCACCACCGTTTCCCGCCAGGTGTGGGGCTCGTCGGCGTCCTCGTCGTGCCACAACTTCTCGCGCAGCCACCAGGTCGTCATCAGCCAGACGAGCCGCAGCCCCACCACGACGGCCAGTACCGCGCCCGCGCCCCCGAGCAGTTGCGGCCAGCTGTTCCCGGTGGCCGCGAGCACCGCACTCAGCTCCAAACCGATCAGCCCGAAGGCGAAACCGCTGATCAGCAGCTCGGTGATCTCCCAGAACGAGTCGCCGACCACGCGATAGTCGGCGTCGGCGAATTCGGTGACCGCGTCGGTCAAGTACAGCGCGCACACCAGCACCGCCAGCACGCCCGAACCACCCCAGGACTCCGCGAGACCGTAGGCCGCGAAAGGCAGCAGCAGGCTGAGCGCGACCTGCGCGCTCGCTTCGGCCAGATAGCGGGTGAGTTTGCTTCCCGCCATACCCAGCGCCAGGCCGACCGCCACAGCGACCACGGCCGACACCACGAACTCGCCCGCCGCCCGCGGCCCCGAAAAATGTCCGGTGAGCACCGCGTCGACCGCGACCGAGTAGACGACGATCGCGGTGACGTCGTTGAACAATCCCTCACCGCCGAGTACGACCACAAGCCGGCGCGGCAGTCCGAGACGACCGGCCAGCGCAGTCGCCGCCACCGGATCCGGCGGTGCGACGATCGCCCCGAGCACGACGGCCGCAGCCACCGGCAGGCCTGGATACCAGGCGTGGAACACCGCCGCCACCGCCGCCACCGTGGCCAGGACCAGTCCGACGGCCCGTAACACGATGGGCTCCCAGCTCTCCGCGAACTGACGCCACGAAGTACGCCGGGCCGCGGCGTAGAGCAGCGGGGGCAGGACCAGCGGCAGGATGAGGTGCGGGGGGATCGCGATCTGCGGTACGAACGGCAGCAGCGCGAGCGCGACACCGAACAGTGTCATCAGCACCGCCGAGGCGACACCGATCCGCCGCCCGATCGCCTCGGCGAGCACCGCGGCGAACAGGATCACGAAAGTCAGCACCAACTGGTCCATGGCATACCAGTCTGCTGCCACCCGCGCGTTCCGGACCCGCGCAATGCCGAGCGCGGACCGATCGAGCCGGGAACCCGGGGTGGCGAGGCGGCGAGGCCGGTCGCGGACCGCGCACCGGATCTCCGGCCGGGACGATCGGAAGCGATTGCCGCGCAAATTATCCCGCGGCAAACGTGGAACCGGCCGAATAGTTGTCCCGGCGAACGAATTCGGGGCACACTCTAGGTGACGACGTTCGACGCGCCGATCGAACGCGGGGGCGAGGACACAGAATATGAGAATTAGGCCGCGGCAACAGCTGCTGGACCTGTGGCGGGCCGTGCTCGCCTGTTCCTATCGAGGCGGCACCTGGACCTGGGGCGGCCGCGACGGCAGCAATTCGATCAGCGACGCCGAACAGTTGCTGTGCCTGCTGTACCCGGCGGCCGAACTCGAGGCCTTCGCCCTGGACCAGCCCGACGATATGGCGGCCGACGCCCGGCGGGCCCTCCACCCCTTCGGCGAGGAGACCCGCATCGGCGGCGCACTGGTCGGCCTGCTCGAGGACTACCTGCGGCGCTACACCGGCCCCGACGGGCAACCGGTCTTCGCGGCAGGCTCCTACCTGCGCGCGGCCGGTGATCGCCCGCTCACCGAGGAACAGCTCGCCCTGGGGATCGTCGACTCCTATTCCATGTCGCTGAGCCTGTGTATCGCGGCGCTGCGTTTCCTGCGCGGATTCCAGCGTTTCGTCGGCGGTGAGGTGCGGCGCGAGGCACGGCAGTTGAGCGAACGCATTCCGCTGGTGATCGATACGGTCGGGATCCGGCTCACCGCCGCGATGGCCGGTCTGGTGCGCAGTTTCGTCATCCACACGCCCGAGCCGAAGTCCGAGGCCGGGCAGTCGATCCTGCATATGATCAATCAGAACCACGCCCCCGCCGACGAGGTGATCCGGCGCCTGTCGGCACGGCTGGAACGGCTGCGGGTCCAGGCGGCCAACGAGGTCCGGCTCAGCCAGACCGCCGAGGTGGACGTCGCCGACGACGAGCGGCTCTTCGAATGCGGCTGGGGCTGGGGCATCGTGCGCACCGCCGAACCCATCGAGTTCGTCCCCGGCGAGGTCGGCCACGCGGCCGGGCACGCCGAACCCCGTCCCTACCTGTACTTCACCGCCGTCGCCCTCGACGGCATCATCGATCTGTCCTCCCAGCGCATCCGGGAGCTGGACCTGCTGACCGACGAGCAGCGCACACTCGCCGACGCCCTGCAGTTGCGGTTCGAACTGGCCCGCAACTACTGGTCCACGGTGGCCCGGTTCGGTGGCGGCCGCTGGCCGCTGGAGGACATTCCCTGGCGCACCTCCGACGGCGAGGAATCGGACTATTTCAGTCTCACCGTCACGGCCATCCTCATCCAAGACCTGGTCTACCGGGACAGCACGGAGGACCTGGCCCGGACGGTGGCGGTTTTCGATCAGCTGGCCCGCCGGGGCCGGATCACCAGCCGTCTCACCGCCGGGGACGCGGCCGCGGTCCTGCACTTCCCGGGTGTCCGGCTGGGTCTGGCCGGGAGCGAGGATATCGGCGGCGGCTCCGTTCTCGAATGGTATGTCCCGGATTTCGTGACCATGATGCTCAAACGCTGCCTGCAGGCGGCGCGCCTGCGCACCGATGTCGACACCCGGGATCAGTTGATGGCGCTCGCCGAGGCGGCGATGGAACATCTCGACGGGCGAATCCAGCGCGACGGCCCGGCGGCCGGTCTGTGGGACGATCCGGCGGCCCTGCTCGGCCCGGAGTTCGCGGTCCCGGCCGGCCCGTCCTGGTTCGTCACCGAGCGCATCATGGAATGTCTGGTGATCGCCTACGACACCTTCCGCGAACCCCCGCTGGCCCCGGCGACCATGGTCGCCCGCGCCGTCGATCTGCTGAGCGAGGCGGAACATCTGCTCAACCAGGAGGAGCTCGAGGTCGAAGGCGATGATCTGACCCCGAAGCAGGCGGCGGTGAACCGTATCCGGCAATCGCTGGACCGGGCCCGCGGGGTGCTGCACGAGCGTCCGGGTACCGCCTACAGTCTGGCCACCCAGGCGCTGATCCAGCTCGACGAACTGGCGTACGCGCGCCAGGATGCGACGCGGTAGGGGGGTCCGGGTGCTCGTATTCTCCACCTCCGACAAGGGCGGCACCGGGCGTTCGGTGACCAGCTGCAATATCGCGTACCGGTTGTGTATGTCGGGCCGGAATGTCGCCTATGTGGATTTCGACTTCGGGTCACCGACCGCCGGTGCGCTGTTCGAGATCGGCACGGTCGAGCGGGGCGTCGCCGACGGCGGGGTGCACTCCTATCTGCTCGGACAGACCGGGACGGCGGCCCGGGTCGATATCGGCACCGCCACCGATCGCTCCGAACTCAAACGGGTCGCCCCCCGCTCCGGACGGCTGGTCCTGTTCCCGGGTGACGAGGGCGGTGCCGAATTCCTCACCGCCGACGACGCGGTGGTGACCCGCTGTGCCGAACTGCTGGTGGCGCTGGAACAGGAGTTCCGGGTGGTGTTCGTCGATCTGAGCGCGGGCCGGTCGGTCGCGTTGGAGATCGCGCTGCAGGCGACCGCGCTCCCGCAGTTGCGCCGCCGGACGGCGCGCTGGCTGATCTTCCACCGCTGGACCCGCCAGCACATCCTGGCGGCAGCCGGGCTGGTCTACGGTCCGCACGGGCTGCTGCAGACCGGCGCCGCCTGCGGGCACGATCCCGACGAACTGCTGGGCTCGACCCGCTATATCCGCACCGCCGTACCCGCCGCCAACTCGCATCTCACCGCGCAGCGCGCGGCGCAGGCGGCATGGCTGCAGGAACAGGACGTCGCGCTGCGTCGGCTGGCCACCGCCAACCGGCTGGGCGCGACCGCGGTACTGGGCGCCACGCCGATGGAACCGGTATTGCAGTGGCGGGAGCAGCTGATCCTGGACAGCGATGTCAACGCCCATATCGCCAACCACGAAACGGCGCAGGCCTACACCGAACTCGCGCGGCGCCTGATGGACGTCGCCAGCTGGGAGAGGCTCTAGATGCGGGACAGGCAGGTCTACACCGAGGCCACCGAACAGCCCTGGGTCGCCCCGGTTCCGCTCTCGCATCTGTCCATCGAGGTCGGGCACTTCTATCTCAACGACCTCCTCGGCGATCTCGGGCGGGTGAAAGAGGAGTTCCGCCGGATAGTGCCGTTGGTCGCGGCGTTCACCGAATCCGCCCGCGTCCGGTTCGGCCCGGATGTCCGGGTCAGCACGTGCTATCTGATCGACGACTACTTCCAGCCCGATACCGATCCCGCGGAAGTCCTCGGCAAACTGCTCACCGCCGCCGACGCGGCCGGGCTCACCATCGACTATCTGGCCCGCGAGTCGGGCTGCTGGCAGACCTCGCAGTTCATGGACGGCGTGCCGCTGGGTGAGCCGATACCGGTGGCCGAGATGGTGGCCGCGCGGATCGTCGCCGAACCGGCGCCGCCCGATACCGGGCGCCGGCCGCCGACCGCGCAATCCGGGTGGCTGTGCAACGGCCGCCGGTCCTCCGAACACGAACCGGCGCAGGCCATGCGCGGACGCACCTACGAACCGCCCGAGGAGTTCGGCCGCCGCGAGCATTCCATCTTCCTGGACGTGCAGTTGTGGAGCAGCCGGCTCGTCGACGGCGTCACGGTGACCCGCTGGTCATGCCCGTTCCTGGCCGCGGTCTGGCATCTACTGCGGCTCGGCATGCTGCGGTATCACGGGGCCGCCGTGGTGGATCCGCAGCAGTGGCACGGGGAGCCGTGGCCGCGCCGCTGGCACGAGGTGCCGCCGGTCGTGCAGCTCACCCCGGACGCGGCGCCGTTCGCGGCGTATCAGACCCTGTCGATGCTGCCCAAACGCTATCTCGGTATCGAACACGCGGTACGGCTGGTGCTCGACCATCTCGACCTGGACGAGGACGTACTCGCGCAGGTCATCGCGACCGGTGCGGCCGAGGACGTGACGGTCTCACGCAAGATCAGCGAGCGGCTGTCCCACCTGCTACTCGACGGGTCCTGAGATGGCCGCGACGACGCCCCTGGTCGACCTCGGTGAGGTACGCACCTGCCTGCTGCCGTCGGCCACCGCGCTGACCCGAGCCGAGGCCGGGGAACTGCTGGCCCTGCTGCCCGGCTGCGGCGTGCGATGGCGGGAGCGACCGGGCACGCTGGGCCTGTCCCCGACCACGGCGGTGGGGGTCGATTGCGATCTCCGGCTGGGTGAGCAGCCCGCCCGGATCGTCGGCACCGTGGCCACCGGTCTCGCGCTGACCGGCGGGCGGGTACTGCAGTCCTCGGCGCGCACCCGGGTGGTGCGGGCCGCGGAACGCCGCCGCCAGACCTGGTCCCACTACATCAGCCAGAAGGGGGTCACCGAGGTCGTCACCCGGATTCCCGAGCGGATGGCGGCCGGTAATGTTTTGGCCGACAGCTATCTCGCCGCCGACCCACTGCCGGGGACGGCCCCGCTGGACCTGGCGTCGATCAGCGAACGGCTGCTGGCCCGGGTCCGCGCCGACTCCCGGCTGGACCAGAACCCACCGGTGCAGGCCGGGACGACCCGGCTGCGCTGGACGGCCCGGGTCGGCGGCAGCAGCGGTCCGGCCGCGACCCTGCACCTGGACGACGAGACCGTCCGCTCGGTGCGGCTGATCGTGCGCGACGAAACCGATCTGGATGCGGCGCAACGTTTCTGCGAGGATCTGGCCGCGCACGATTGGCTGCTGACCGTACTGGCCGACGCGCTCGACGAAGCCGACCGGTTCGCCCCGCACAGCCGCGAACGGATCGATATTCTCGCGCCCGCTCTCGAACATCTGGCCGGGCTGTGGATGCCGGGCGCGCATACGCCGCCGGTGCTACGCGCGCTGTGGAAGGATCTGCAGAACGATCCGGGCTTCTCCAGGCAGTGGAACACACTGGTGGGCCGGTTACGCGACAATATCGCGGTCGCCACGCTGTCGGCATTGCGGCACAAGATTTTCGACGCGGATTGGTGACCGCCCGCACCCGTCGCTCCGGCTACATCCGGAACCATTTCCGGACCAGCAGCGCGAAGAACACCGACATCGATACCGCGCCGGTCCACGCCTCGATGACGAAGAGCGTCCGGATGGCGCCGGGCAGGTCCTGCGTATCACCGGGACCCGGCGGATTCAGGAAACCGGTGACGCCCATATAGATCATGTGGTCGACCGCTTGACCACCCACCAGCAAGGCCACCCCGGTGAACAGCAGCATCTGCAGGATCACCCAGCCCAGCAACCACGAGGGCCGGTACCCGTGGCCACACAGGAGATAGGACCCCTGTCCGGCCCAGCGCCGCAGTCCGTGCGGTAGTCCGCGGGTGTTCGCACGCGCCAGGTGCAGGCCGCAGCGGTCCTCGGCCTCGTCGTCCTCGTTCACCCGGTACAGCGCCATGGCGCGGCGGAACGCCAGGGCCGCGTGGGTGGCCAGGCCCACCGCCGACAGTTGCGCACCGATCGCCTCGTATTCCTCGGCCAGCAGCGTGTTCTGCCGGGCGCTGAGTCGCAGCGGGCCGCGGAACTCGACCTCGGCGGCCATGAGCGCGGCCGGTACCGCGCTGGGCACCCGCCAGCCCTCCTCGTCGGGGCGGGGATCGCGGGCCGCGCCGTAGAGGTGCGGGAAGACCAGTGCGTCGGAGTGCCGGCGGCGCGCGCTGGGCGGATCGTAATCGTCGAGAACGGCTTCGACGTGCACAACGAAGGTGTTCAGTGACATCCGCTCGGGATGCGCGGCGGCATCCAGCTCGGCGGTGTAAGCCGCTGCGTGCCTGGCGATCCGGGTGGAGACCGACGCCACGAACGGCGAGATCTCGCCCATACGAACCAGTTTAGCGTTCAGGGATGGAGGCGGAATTCGTAGACGTCGCGGGGCTCCCCGGGCCCGAAATAGCGCTCGTCGTGTTCGACGAACTCGAAACCGGCCTGTTTGAACAGATTTCCGGCGGGATGATTGTCGGGCCGGACCGTGAGGTACACCGTGTCGGTGCCCAGTTCCCGGCATACGTGCAGGGTCTGGTTCAGCAGCGCGCGGCCGAAACCGGCACCCTGATACCGCTTGGCCACCGCGAAGGTGAACAGCAGCGCCCGCCCGGACTTCTCCAGGGTGAGCGCGTACCCGATGACCGTCCCCGCGACCTCGGCGACCAGCCATTCCGAACCGTGCAGATCATAGAGCTGGCGCAGCATCAGGTACAGGTACGGTTCACCGAACACCTCGGCCTCGACGGCCGCGATGTCCTCGAGATCGGCAAAGCGGGCCTGCCGGTACACCGGCTGTGGCGCCTCCGCGATATCCATGTGCTCCCTCGTGCCAGGGCATACGCCGTCCGGTACCAGCCTAGAACGTCGACTCGCCGACCGCGCCAGTGTAGAGCTCACGCAACCGTTCCGTGATGCGCCACGTTCTATCGTCGGCATACCCGCCGGCGAACGTCTGTCACAGGAGGCCGGAATCCGGACTTGACCTGAATAATAGTTGAGGATTCAGAGTGGTTGCCGGAGCGGCGTAACCGCCGCTCGGCACACCCCTGGAGGAAATATGGATATCGCCGCCGCATCCGGCACCGGCACACCCCTGCGCGTCGCGGTCATCATCGGCAGCAGCCGCGACGGCCGCTTCGCACCCGCCGTCGGCAGTTGGTTCCTGACCAGGGCATCGCTGCGCGCCGACCTGGCACCCACCACCGTCGATATCGCGGATACCGAACTACCGCACACCTTCGGCGCGCCCGCCGACGGCCTCGCCGGGAGCCGGGAGACGCTCGCCGCCGCCGACGCCTTCGTCGTGATCACACCGGAGTACAACCACAGCTATCCGGGCACCCTGAAGAACTTCATCGACCTGCACCACGCGGAATGGCAGGCCAAACCCGTGGGTTTCGTGAGCTACGGCGGTATCTCGGGCGGCCTGCGCGCGACCGAGCACCTGCGCACGGTGTTCGCCGAACTGCACGCCGTCACCGTCCGCGACACCGTCAGCTTCCACAACCCCTGGGGGCAGCGGGACGATACCGGCGCGCTCGCACCCGGCGCCGGCGCCGAGACCGCGGCCACCACGCTGCTCGACCAGCTCGTCTGGTGGGGCGAGGCGCTGCGTACCGCCCGCGCGGCACAGCCCTACGCAGCGAGCTGAGCCCGGCGGCCCCGCAGCCTGGCGCCCCGGCAGACCCGCAGGCCGGCTATCCCGCGGCCCGGCAGACCCGCAGCCCGGCAGGGCGGCAAGGCGGCAAGGCGGCAAGGCGGCAAGGCGGCAAGGCGGCAAGGCGGCAAGGCGGCAAGGCGGCAAGGCGGCAAGGCGGCAAGGCGGCAAGGACGGATACCCCGTAAGCAGCTGTCACGCCTGGTCATACGATGTCGCGGTGACCGAATACGACCACCTCGACACCTCGACCCTGCCGGAACGCCAGCGCCGCATCCTCGCGGCGATACGGGAATGGGTGGTGCGGCACGGTTACCCGCCGAATACCCGGCAGCTCGGTGCCGCCGTCGGGCTGCGTTCCTCGTCGTCGGTGTCGAAGCATCTGAAGAGCCTGGAGGAGAAGGGATTCCTGCGCCGCGGTGACGGGGTCTCCCGACCGATGGACGTGCGGCTGTTCCTGAACGCCGGTGCCGAGGCGGAACCCGCCCGGGACGCCGTCGCGGTCCCCGTCGTCGGCGATATCGCGGCGGGTACGCCGATCCTCGCCGACGAGCACACCGACGATGTGCTCACGCTGCCACGGGAACTGGTGGGCCACGGGACCGTGTTCGGGTTGCGGGTGCGCGGCGATTCGATGGTGGACGCGGCCATCTGCGACGGGGATATCGTGGTGGTGCGCCGCCAGCCCGACGCGCAGACCGGGGAGATCGTCGCCGCGATGCTGGACGGGGAGGCGACGGTCAAGGTGTTCCGCCGCCGCGCCGGTCACGTGTACCTGAAACCGCGCAACCCTGCCTATCAGGTGCTCGACGGCGACCACGCGGTGGTGCTGGGCAAGGTCGTCTCGGTGATGCGGCGGATGTGAACGCCGCGCCCACCGCCCGGCGGCCGCCGGCCGATGGTGCATGATCGAACGTATGGGAACAGACCCGGGACCGCGGGTCCCCGACAATCTCCACGATTTCCGCACCCTCGCCCGGGCCCGGCTGGCAGTGTTCCCGCGGATCGCGGTACCCGATACCGACGGATTGCGCCGGGCCGCCGTGGTGCTGTGCGTGGTCGATACCGGCGGATCGCTGTCGGTGCTGGTCATCAAACGTGCCTATCGCGGCCGCAATGCCGGGCAGTGGGCGCTGCCCGGCGGCCGCGTCGAACCGGGCGAGACCACGCAGCAGGCCGCCCTGCGCGAACTGCACGAAGAACTCGGGCTGACGACCGGCCCCGAGGATGTACTCGGCACCCTCGACGATTTTCCGGCCAGCTCCGGGTTCGCCATCACTCCCCTGGTGGCGACGCTGTCCGATATCACGCGCCTACAGCCGAACGCGGACGAAGTCCATTCGGTGCACCGGGCCGCCTTCGACCGGCTGGCCGCCGACGACACACCGCACTGGGTGCTGCCGGACTCCGCCCGGATGCACGACGGCGCCCCGGCGGTCGACGCCCCGCCCGGTGAACCCGGTCTGCTGCAGATGCGCCTGGGCCCGAATATGACGATCCACGCCCCCACCGGCGCCATGCTCTGGCAGTTCCGCGAAGTGGTGCTGCTGGGCAGCGAACCGAAGGCGGCCCGGGTCGCGGATTTCGCCCAGCCCACCTGGACGCGGCACTGAGCGCTCGCGCCCTGGACCCGGTGCCCGCCCGACTCGCGTGTGACACGGCCGACGAAGCTCGGACCGCGCCGTTGCCCGCCCGGTGACGAGCACCGGGCGAGACAACCACCGCACTGAACTCGTACCGACCAGGCTCTTGGTCCGGGAGGAGGTCCCGGCCTCGCCTCGCGCCGCCGTGACGACTGGTAGCACCGGGCACTGCACACGGCGTCCGCCGCCGCGCAGCAGCGTCGGTGCCCCGACCGTGAACTGCCGAATTGCCGACCGGGCCGACGCCGGTCGCGTCACCGGGGCTGTCCGTCCCCGAACTGCTCAGGGTCGCTGCGCGTCGGGCCGGCTGGCCGAACGCTGGCCCTCCGGCACGATATCGGGCTCCTCCTCCGCCAGTCGGCGCTCCATCGGTTCACCCTCTCGCTGCTCCCGCGGCGTAGTGGCGTACCGGTCCGCGGCCGACCAGTGGTCGGGCGGATCCATGCCCTCCTCGAGCGGGTCGGCGGCCAGTTCGTCTTCGTCCAGTTGTTCGCCGGTCGACGGAATCGAACTGCTCGCCCACTCGGCGATCTCGGGGGATTCCGTGCCGGGGTCCTCGGTTTCGTTCATGGTCGCGTGTTTTCCCGGACGCCGCCGCGCAAACAGCTCGCCGCCGATTTCCTCCCGCCCGCCGTCACCGGTGCGGGTCCACCTCGACCCGGCCGGTTTCCCGGTCCTCGATGCCGCGACCACGGCGGCTGCCGTCGTAGGCCGATTCCCGCAGCCGCTGGACCGCGCGGGGCAGCAGGGCCACATCGGCGGGATGGTTGAGCACGGGATCGTAGAAGTCGGTGCGATGCTCACCCGGGTCCGCGGCGCGCAGCGCCAAGTGGCCGACGGTCTGGCGCGCGGGCCCGTAACCGGCGACCGAGATCGTGTACCCGATCTGGTGCTCGTGCACATGCCGGGTCAGGGTCGAGAGCGAGGTGCCGGTGGGCAGCCCCGGGTCCGGCTCGGCGAGCACCCAGAGCGGAGCGGAATCGTCCCACTGGTAGGGCAGCAGACTGCCGAACCGGGCGCTGTCCCAGCCGCGTGCGACCGTCAGGGACAGCCGGGCGACCGGGCGCTGTCCGGTGGTCGCCAGTGCGAAATCCCAGGGTTTCTCGTTGATGTCGAGCACCCGGAAGGCGAGGCCGAGGATGTCCGGGATGCCGCCGGGGGTGCCCACCCCTTTGGAGAGGCGCCCGATGGTCGCGCGGTCGCCGTCGCCGAACAGCCGGGTGAATTCGGGTTCGGCGCGGAACCGGCCGGCGAGCCGGACGCCGCGCGGGTGGAAGAAACGGGCGTGCCGGAGATGGGCGCCGGCGTCGAACGCGCCGCGCACCAGCGCCGACACCGGAGCGAGTGTCAGTCGATCTGTCATCATGAGTCTCCCTTCGGATCACGCCAGCCCTCGTCCCTGACGAGCTGGCTGGACTGCGGCCCCATCAGCAGCATGCCGCCGTCGACGACATAGGACGCTCCGGTCACATATCCCGCGGCGGGGGTTGCCAGGAAAGCCACCACGGAGGCGACTTCCTCGGCGTGGCCGGGCCGGCCCAGCGGCAGCCCCGGCCGGGGTTGTTCGCGTGGATCGGCGTCCTCCTGCCCGGTCATCGGGGTGGCGATCTCCCCGGGGGCCACCGAGTTCACGGTGATGTCGTGTTCGGCCAGTTCCAGCGCCAGCACTTTGGTCAGGGCGCCGAGGCCCGCCTTGGCCGCACAGTAGGGCGCCGCCCCGACCTTGGGTGCGTGCTCGTGCACGCTGGTGATATTGATGATCCGCCCGCCGCGGCCGGCCTCCGTCATATGCCGGACGGCGCGTTGCGTACAGAGGAAGGCGCCGTCCAGGTCGACCGACAGCACATGCCGCCAGGTGTCGAAGTCCATATCCATCGCCTTCTGCGCGGAGCCGGTACCGGCGCAGTTCACGAGCACATCCACTCCGCCGAGTTCGGCGGCGAGTTCGTCCACGGCGGCGGTACTCGTGGGCAGGTCGTCCAGATCCATCTGCCGGACAGCGGCGCGCGCGCCCCGGTCGTGGGCCAGTCCCGCGGTATGCCGGGCACCGGCCTCGTCCGAGTGATAGGTGATCCCCACATCGACACCGCCGCCGGCCAGCGCCACCGCGATTGCCCGGCCGATCCCCGAATCGGAGCCGGTCACCACGGCCCGTAGCGGTGCGCCTATACGTTCTTTCGGTAAGGGAGCGATAGTAGCCATAGGGCGCGGCTACCCGGACGGGTCGCGATCACACAACCGGTCGTCGACCGGATCGCGACCCCCGACCCCGGAGGTGAACTCACGGTGGCGCGCCACTCCCCCGGCGTCGGGGGCCAGCGGCGGGGTGTCGCCACCCCGGTGTTCGCGCAGGGCTTCGAGGAACTCGCGCAGCGCGTCGGTCGCGGTGACCTGCGGCTGCCAGCCGAGTTCCGTCCGGGCCCGGGTGGTGTCCATGATCGGCAACTGCATCATCGCGTCGAACAGGCCGGGCGTGGCGGGCACCAGGCGTAGATGCCAGGCGCCGGCCAGCGCGGTCCGGACCGGCCACGGGGGCACTTCGACCGTACGCACACCCAGCAGCCGCGCGAGCTCGGCGCGGTCGAGGACCGGTTCGGCCGCGATATTGAACGCGCCCCGCGCGCCGGAGAGCACCGCCGCCGTATAGGCACGGCCCGCGTCGGCACTGTGCAATGCCTGGAAGCGCAGCCCGCGCGGATAGGGCAACAGCGGTAGCAGTCCCGGCCGGACCAGCCGGTCGGGGAGCAGCGGGCCGGCGAACAGCCGGCGCTGCTGTGCGGCCGAGGCGCGCTGGAAGGTGAACGCCGGGCGCATCCGGACCAGGCGGCAGTCCGGATGTTCGAATTCGAAGAGGTCCAGCAACCGCTCCACATAGGCTTTCTCGACCGCGTAGGACGCTCCCGGCCAGCCGTCGGTCGACCAGCTCTCGTCGACCGGCTCGTCACCGGTCGCGGGCGAGTAGGCCGCGACCGAGGAGGCGTGTATGAGCGCGGGCACCCCGGCCGCGGCCACCGCGGCGAGCACCCGACCGGTCCCCCCGACATTGGTCCGCCAGGTATCGCCGGGCCGGCGGGTGGGCTGGAACACCCAGGCCAGGTCGACCACCGCGTCGGCGCTGCGGAACAGCGACACCAGATCCGCGGAGCGGATATCGGCCGCCGCCCATTCGACCTCCGGATGCGCATGCTCCGGTTTCCGCCGCGCCACACCCACGATCGAATCCACCGTCCCGGTACCGCTCAGCTGTTCGAGCACCGCGGTACCCACATTTCCCGTGGCCCCCGTGACTATCACCCGCATCCGTTCACCTCGCTGTCCGTCGGGGTGTGCGGCATACCCGGGTTCGCGGAGCCGACACAGCCGGCCGGGCACCGGTTCGGCCGCTTGCCACCGGCCGCGACTCAGCCCGCGAGGATCTGAGGTGAGAGCCCCTTCAGCATGGCGTTGGTCCAGCGCAGCTGGCGCAGGGTACCCGGATGGCACTGCGCGGCCAGGTCCAGCAGTTCCGGTTCCCGGGCCGCCTGCGCGCCCTGGGCGAGCAACTCCCAATCCACCGACACACCCGCCGCGAGCTGATGCAGCCGGCGCAGATCCCGCAGGAGCCGTAGCCCCGGGTCCGGTGGCCGCCCGACCGTTCCGCGCAGCCGGCGCGCGCGGGGCAGCCGGACCCGCAGGTGGCGCCGACCGTGACCTTTCGCCGCCCCGAACCGGGGGGCGAGCGCATCCAATTCGCGGAGATGGTCCTGCGACGAGCCGGCCAGATCCCGGGCGGTCTGGTGGATCTCGTACTCGGCCCGGTGCCGGACCGCGACGGCCGCCAGTTCCCCGGCGAGTTCCCGCTCGGAGAACTGCAGTTCCTCGATGACAATATGCAGTTTCACCGGCCACCTCGGTCCTCGGCGCGGAGTTCGTACAGCCCCGGACCGTAGCAAGTGCGTGCACCCCAGGGTTCGGCGATACGGCCTCGAGTCTTCATACCCCGCAGTTACCCAGGACGCCGCGCGTTCATCGCACCGGTCCCGGGGGCGGGAACCGGCTCAGGCTCCAGGACGGGCGCCGGGGGCACTCGGGGCCGAATGTCCGGGGAGCACACACACCGCGTCGAGTCCGAGCACATGGTTGAGCCGGCCGAAGGCGAGCCAGGAGCCCAGGCACATGCTCAGCTCTACGATCTCGGCCTGGCTGTAGCGCGCGGTCATCCGGGACCAGAAATCCTCGTCGAGGTTGTGGTGGTCCAGGGCGTAGCGTTCGGCGTATTCGGCGGCCAGCCGGGCCCGGTCGTCGAGCACCTCGGTGCCGCGCCAGTCGGCGACAGCAGCGTCGAAACCCTCCTCCACCTTCTGTCCGTCGCGTTCGGTCCGCCAGTCCAGGCAGAACACGCAGCCGTTGATCTGGGCGATCCGCAGCCGGGCGGCCTCGAATTCGCGTAGGCCCAGTGTGGTGTGCGCGTATACCGCCAGCGAGAAGTTCGAGGCGGCGATACCGATGCCGGGCACCATCTCGCCCCAGACGTAGCCGATGGGATCCTTGCCTTCGGGAATGTCAACTCTCATGAGGCGTTCCTTCCGAGCTTTCCGGCCGCCGGGCGCAGCGGGACATCGAGGGCGTCGTAGAGGCCGGGCCCGGCCGCGACCAGCCAGTCGATCGCACCGACCAGCCGCCCCACGGCGGTGGCGTTACCACCGGCCGCGTAGTTACCGCCCTCGTCGGTCGCCTCGACGGTGACCTCGATGCGCGGACGGCCTTCGATGATCACTCGGTGCGCCCCTTCACCGTTGGGCGGAGCGGGCCATTCGGGTGCGCACGACGGGTGGATCCGGGTGATGTGCTCCACCACGATCCGGGGCGCACCGGCCACGATGCCCTGCACTTCGAAACGCATGGCGCCCTGGGTGCCGGCCTCGAACTTGCCCATGGTCGCGGTCTCGACGGTGGTTTCCAGGGGTAGCCGCTGGACGGATTCACGGATCTCGTCGAGTTCGACGCCGAGCGCCCGGGCCATCAGCCGCACCTGCCCGCCCCACACCATGGTCGGGACCGTGGGTGCCACCATGGGCGGTACCTGGTCCATGGGCTGCCCCATACCCACCAGGTAGCGCACGGAGTCGGGCTGGTCGTAGGTGGAGTAGTCGAAGATCTCCTGGCAGCGGACCACCTCGACGGCGCTGCCCAGACCGCTGACGAGTAGCGGCAGCACATCGTTGCCCCAACCGGGATCGATTCCCGAGACGAACAGGGAACCCCCGCCGGATTCGATCGCGGCCAGGACCGGTTCCCGGACCTCGGGCGGGGCGCCGCGCTGATCGTAGAGGGCGTAGAGCGCCGGGGTCACCACCACCGCGCCGCCGCCGATCGCGCGGACGATATCGGCGAGGGCGTCGTCGGGCCGTATTTCCCCCGACGCGGCGTACACCACCGCCGCGGGCCGGGCCGCCAGCACCGCGTCCACATCGGTGGTGGCCGCCACGCCCAGCGACCGGTCGAGCCCGGCCAGGTCGCCCGCGTCCCGGCCCGCCTTGGCCGGGTCGTGCACGAGGACAGCCGTGAGTTCGAGTTCGGGGTGGGCGTCGACCGCCCGTACGGCGGCGCGGCCCACATTGCCGGTCCCCCAGACGACCGTCGAGATCATCGCCGGATTCTAACAAGCGCTTGGTTGCGAATGGGGCGAATCGGCAGCTTCTCCAGCGATACCACGCCGACCCTTAGCGTGGCCGATATCTCCGCCGCCGGGAATGCCGCCCGGCCGCTGCCGCCGTATCGTTGGTCGGTGACGGAATTCCTCACGGAGGCAACGGAATCCGATTTACCCTCGGTTACCCGGATGTTACTGCGCGCTGACGGATCGATGACCAGACTGTTGGAGGCGCTGATCGGCCGCCCGCTGGCACTCGACCTCACCGATCAGCACGCCACCACGGGACGTGACCTCGACCCCGCGGTACGCACGGCGCTCGGCTGTGCCGATACCGATCCCGTGGTCGTGCGCCACTCGACCCTCGTCACCACCGGCGGCGCGGCCGTCTCGTGGAACTGCGTGGCCGTGGTGGCCACCGACGACGAACTCACCGCCCTGCTCACCGACGAACGGCTGCCCATCGGCCACAGTCTGGCCGGGGCCCGCCGCCACCTCGCGCGCACGGTCCTGGGCGCGGGCGTCACGCGCTGGCCCGCGGCCGGTGGCGGGGAAGGCCTGCCCTGCGCCTACAAGGAGAGCGTGCTGTCCGACCACCGGTCCGCCGTGGTGGCGCATCTGCACGAACGGTTCAACCCCGCCTATGTGCCGTTGGCGGCGGCCCGATGAGGGTGCTGATCGTCGGCGCCGGGATCGGTGGGCTGACGACGGCGCTGAGCCTGCACGCGGCCGGTATCGAGGTCCAGGTGATCGACCGGGTACCGCGGCTGCGCCCGCTCGGCGTCGGCATCAATCTGCTGCCGCACGCGACCGGGATCCTCGCCGATCTCGGGCTGCACGACGCGCTCGCCGCGCGGGCGGTCGCCACTTCCGAACTGGTGCACTACGACCGGTTCGGCAACGAGATCTGGCGGGAGCCGCGCGGCGTGGCGGCCGGACACCCGTGGCCGCAGTATTCGGTCCACCGCGGCCGGCTGCAGTCGTTGCTGCTGGATACGGTGTACGACCGGCTCGGTCCCGGCGCGGTACGGACAGGGTCACGTTTCGTCACCGCGACCGAAGAAGACCGGCAGGTCCGCGTCACGATCGACGAGCACGGCGGCGACACCGCGAGCGAGCTCACCGCGGACGCGGTGATCGGCGCCGACGGGCTGCACTCCGCGGTACGGGCACACCTGTACCCGGAGGAGGGCCCGCCGCGCTGGAACGGAATCCGGATGTGGCGCGGCGTCGCGACCGCGGCGCGCTTCCTCACCGGCACCTCGATGCTGATGGCCGGCAGCAATCACGCCGCCAAACTCGTCGCCTATCCGCTCGGCCCCGCCGCACCGGGCAGCGACGAGGTCCTCGTCAACTGGGTCGCCGAGGTGCGGATGCCCCAGGACGGCCAGGGCGAGGCCGAGTGGACGCATACCGGACGGCTCGGCGATGTCGCACCGCACTACCGCGGCTGGCGGATCGCCGGCCTCGACGTGGCGGCGTTGCTCGCCGCGAGCGAGACCGTCCTGGAGTACCCGATGGTCGACCGGGATCCGCTGCCGCGCTGGAGCTTCGGCCGGATCACCCTGCTCGGTGACGCCGCGCACCCCATGTACCCGGTCGGCTCCAACGGCGGCTCGCAGGCGATTCTCGACGCCCGGTCGGTGGCCGCCGAACTGGCCGGCGCGGGCGATCCGGTCGCCGGATTGGCGGCCTACGAATCGGCACGCCGCGAAACGGCGAACTCCGTCGTTCTCGCCAACCGGGACATTCCGATGGATCACGCCCTGCGGATGGTCGCGGAGCGGGCGCCCGAGGGTTTCGACCGGATCGAGGATGTGCTGACCGCCGAGGAACTCCGCGCCATCACCGACGGGTACCGGCGCACCAGCGCTGTCCGGTAGCCGGCCGGCTACCGCCGCTCTCCCCGCTAGGCCGATCCGGGGAGCTGGTCGCCCTGCACCACCTGGATATCCAGATCGATCTTGACCGTGGTACCGATCGCCGCCACTCCGGCACGGACCACCGCGTTGTAGTCGATGGCGAAATCGTCGCGCCGCAGCGTGGTCTCGGCGTGGAAGGCGGCCCGGACCCCGCCCCACGGGTCCGGACCGAACCCACCGTAGGTCAGCGCGAGATCTACCGGCCGGCGCTGTCCGTGCAGGGAGAGCTCACCCGACATCACCCAGGTGTCGCCGCCGGTGCGGCTGAGCCCGTTGCTGGTGAAGGAGATCAGCGGGTAGTTCTCGACGTCGAGGAAATCGCTGGACCGCAGGTGGGTGTCGCGCATCTCGATACCGGTGTCGATGGTGGCGGCCTTGATCTCGGCGTAGCCGGAGGTCTGTTCGAACCGGTCGGCGATATCGAGCCGTCCGCTCACCTCGGCGAAGCGCGCCTTGATACTGGAAATGCCCAGGTGACGGGCGGTGGCGATCACCGAGGAGTGGACCGGGTCGATGGTCCACGGGCCGGCCGGTGGAAGGGCGACGGCGTCGACCACCGGGGCCAGCGCCACCTCGCCCAGCGTGCCCGACCCCGAGGACGAGATCTGCACCGCCCGGGCGGCGGGCTGATAACCGGCGGCGGTCAGCACCGCGGTGTGCACGCCCGGACGCAGCGGTTCGGTGGCCACCGCGCCGTTCTCGTCGGATACCGCGCGGCAGATCTGCCGACCACGCATATCCGTCACGGTCAGCACCGCGTCGGGTACGGGCCAGCCGTCGGCGCCGTGGATGCGGCCGGTCAAACCGGGCATGGGCATCACCTTTTCACCACTCAGAGTTGATTAGCACAAGCAACTAGTTGCCGATGCCGAATATACCCACGTCATCTCCCCGCCGACAGGGGCGCCTGCCTTCATCGCTCGATGACCGACAGTTCGCCGCCGATCCGGACGAAGGCCGTGGGCGTGAGCCCGAACATCGCCCGGAAAGTATCGCTGAAATGCGACGGCGAGGCGAACCCCGCATCCGCGGCCGCCCGGGTCAGATCGTGCCCCGCCGCGTGGGAACGCGCGATATGCACCATCCGCGCCCACTGGATGTAGCGCCGGAAGCTGGTGCCGGTCTGCCCGGCGAAGGTGCGCAGGAAGTGGGAGGGCGACAGTCCGGCCGCGCGGGCGACGAAGGAGGCAGCCGATGACGACCGATCGGATCGACCCCGCCGCGCGCCGGACACCGGCGTAGCACGAGACCACTGTGGACGGTGCCCGGTTGTGTTACGCCGCAGCGGGTTCCGGCGACCCGCTGGTGCTGTTACACGGCTGGCCACAGTCCCACGCGGCGTGGCGGGAGCAGATCGGGCCGCTGTCCGACAGCCGTCGGGTGATCGCGCCGGACTGGCTCGGCTGGGGTGCTTCCGCCCGCGATACGGCCCTGCCCTGCGATTACGACAGCGAGGTCGACCGGCTCGCGCGCATGCTGGACGCGCTGGCACTCGACCGCGTCGACCTGGCATGTCACGACTACGGCGGCTTCCTGGGACTGGCCTCGCCCAGCGCCATCCGGACCGTGTCCGGCGGCTGGCGATCCTCAACTCGCGGGCCCACCGGACATTCGTCGCGCGCTACGCACTGCTGTTCGGCGCGTTCACCACCGCCGCCCGGCACGGACTCGGCCGGCGCCTGATCACGGCACCCCCGATCCACGCCGTGCACCGCTGGGGCCTGCACCGGTATGTCCGCAACGGCACCTTCGCGCCCGAGCGGCTCGAGCAGTATCTCGCCATGTTGCGCACTCCCGAGGGACGCCGCTGGTATACCCATTTCTGGGCCGGGTACAAGGTCCGGGTCCGCCCGGACCTGGGTGCGCGCCTGGGCGAGATCGACTGCCCCACCACTGTCGTCTGGGGGCATCCGGGACCCCGCGATCCCGATGGCCACCGCCGAAGAACTCGCACGCGAGATACCGAACGCCGAACTGGTGCGTATCGACGCCGACCATTTCCTGATGGAACAGCGACCGGAGGAGGTCACCGAGGCATTGCGGCACTGGCTGCGGCGACCCGCCCGGTGACGGCGGGGCAGCGCGACCCCTCGGGCAGCCGATCTCCTGACGCTACAGCGGACACGTTGGTCACCGGTGCGCGGTGACAGGCCTGGCTCGGTGACAGGCCTGGCTCGGTGACAGGCGGGGGTCCGGCGACAGCCCAAGCTCGGCGACAGCCGGGGCCCCGCAACAACCCAAGCTCGGCGACAACCGGGGCCCCGCAACA
>NZ_JBKOOL010000072.1:0-26509 GCF_046764065.1 Nocardia sp. NPDC002869 | reverse complement strand
CGGCGCGGATTCACAGCAGCTCGAGATCGGTCGTGTACTTGTCGATGGCGTGCCGGACCGGCCACGGCGGCGAGCGGTTCAGCCGATCCCGGCCGCCGGGTCGATCGCGAGCGCGAGTGTGTCCTCGACCATCGCGAGCGCCGCACCGAGCGGGCTCGGCCGGCCCCCGGAGACCGTGATGTCACCGGCGTCACCACACCGGAACTCGACCGCTTTCTCGGGCCCGTCCAGGACACCGAAGGGCGCCGCCGGCCGCGGGAACTACGGGTTCAGCAAGGGCCTGGCCCCGCTGGGTTCGGCGGCAGTGGGGGTCGGCAGCATCATCGGCGCCGGAGTGCTCATGCTCGGCGTGCTGCGCCTGCGCATGACCTCGGTCCTGGCGGGTACCACCGTCGCGGCCGTGGTCTTCCTGATCGTTTCCGGCTTCCTCGGCACGGACAAGGCACTGCTGCTCATCGTGTTCGGCGGGGTCGGCCTCGGCCTGCAGGCCGGCATGATCGGCCAGGCCGCGCTCGCGGTCTCGCTGTACCCCGACCGCACCGCCGCCGCGGGTGTCGGATGGGCATCGTCCACGGGACGGCTCGGTTCGGTGCTCGGACCGATCATCGGGGGCGCTCTCATCGCGCTCGGCGCGTCGACCGGCACGATCGTGCTTCTCGCCTGCGTTGCGGTGATCGCTGCTCTGGTCCTGGTCACCGCGCTGGGCCGGGTCACCGTCGCGCCCGCCGAGCGGACCCTCGCGGCGCATTGGCCGCGGTCCCCCGCCGGTGACCCGCCCGCCGGGACCTGCGCACCGGCCGCCCGCGCGGACCGACGTGCGCACCGCCGGCCGCTCCCGCAGACTCCGGGTCGGGCAGTGCACGATAGTGCGGACCCTGCCGACGAGGAGCGAACCCATGGTCAGCGAAACACGTACCGGTCCCCCCGCACCCACCGCCGGCCGCGGCCCGGTGCAGGCGGCGGTGATCGTGGGCGCGCTGGGCGTGGTCTTCGGCGATATCGGCACCAGCCCGATCTACACCATCCAGACCGTGTTCGATCCGCAGGATCCGCATCCGGTGCCGATCGGTACCGCCAATGTGTACGGAGTGGTGTCGCTGATCTTCTGGTCGGTGATGATCATCGTCACCTTCACCTACATCTCCCTGGTGATGCGCGCGGACAACGACGGCGAAGGCGGCATCATGGCGCTGATCACGCTGCTGCGCCGCCTCGACGCCACCCGTGGCCGCCGGACCGCCGGTTTCCTCGCGGGGGCCGGGATCTTCGGCGCCGCGCTCTTCTTCGGCGACGGCATGATCACCCCCGCCATCTCGGTGCTCTCCGCGGTCGAAGGGCTGCGGATCGTCGAACCGGACCTCAGAGATCTGATCATCCCGATCACGGTCGTGATCATTGTGGCCCTCTTCTCCGTCCAGCGGCGAGGTACCGCCACGGTGGGCCGGCTGTTCGGCCCCGTGATGATCGTGTGGTTCCTGACCATCGGCGCCCTGGGTATCGCCGGAATCGCCCGCCATCCCCAGATACTGAAGGCCCTCTCCCCGACCTACGCGCTGGGTTTCGCCACCGGGCATTTCCATATCGCGTTCTTCGCCCTGGCCGCCGTTGTACTGGCGGTCACCGGCGCCGAGGCGCTCTATGCCGGTATGGGCCATTTCGGCCGGAAGGCGATCACCCGGGGATGGCTGGGGCTGGCTCTGCCCGCCTGCACGCTGAGCTATTTCGGGCAGGGCGCGCTCGTCCTCGGTGACGAGGCCGCGGTGGACAGCCCTTTCTTCCTGCTCGCCCCCGGGTGGGCCCGGCTACCTCTGGTGCTGCTGGCCACCGCCGCGACGGTGATCGCCTCCCAGGCGGTGATCACCGGCGCGTTCTCGGTGGCCGCCCAAGCGGTGCGGCTCGGGTACCTGCCGCGCCTGCGGGTCGCGCACACCTCCGAATCCACCATCGGGCAGATCTACGTTCCGTGGATCAACTGGTTGCTCATGGTGTCGGTCCTGACGTTGGTCTTCGCCTTCCGGAGTTCCGCGGCACTGGCCTACGCCTTCGGCATGGCGGTGACCGCGACCATCACCATCACGACCCTGCTCTTCTTCTACGTGGCCCGCACCAAATGGCGTACCCCCCTGTGGCTCGTGCTACTCGGCGCGGTCCCCCTGCTCACCGTCGACGCGCTGTTCGTCGCGGCGAACCTGACCAAACTGGTCCACGGGGCGTGGCTGCCACTGTTGATCGGACTCACCGCGTTCACCGTGATGATCACCTGGGCGCGCGGCCGTGTCATCGTCACCGCCGCGCGGCGGCAGGCCGAGGGTCCGCTACCGCAATTCGTCGAACAATTGCGCAGCCGCCGACCGCCCCTGATCCGGATTCCCGGTACGGCGGTGTTCCTCAACCGCGGCAGCAGCACCACTCCGCTGGCGATGCGCGCCACCGTCGAACACAACCGGGTACTGCACGAACACGTCGTGATCCTGTCCCTGGACACCGTGCCCGTCCCGCGGGTGCCCGATGCCGACCGCCTCCGCGTCGACCCTTTGGGTTACACCGACGACGGAATCGTCCATGTCACCGTCCACCACGGCTATATGGAAACCCCGAAGGTGCCGCAGCTGCTGCGCCGGCTCGATCCCGCGCAGACCGAGGGCCCGATCTCGGTGGAGGGGGCGTCCTATTTCCTCTCGAAGATCGAACTCAAGCCGGGCCCGGCGCCCACTATGGCTCCCTGGCGCAAACGCCTGTTCATCGCCACCTCTTACCTCACCTCCGACGCCGCCGACTACTTCGGGCTGCCCCGCGACCGGACAGTGATCATGGGCTCGCAGGTCGAGGTCTGAGCGGCATCCGCGCACCCGGCGGCGCACTGCTCGCGGACTACGGCGTGCCGCGCCGAGGCCGGCACGCGGTAACTCCCGGCCGCTCCGTACCCTTGCCGCGTCATTCGGAAACCTCCCTGGTGAGCGGTGGCGGTGGCGGCACGTCGACGCCCAGGTCGAGCAGCGACGACCGGACCACGATGTCCCAGCTGGCGTGCTGGGGGGCGGCGAGACGGCAGCGTCGTTCCGCGTCGGCGACGACCCGCCGATGCGCTTCCAGTTCGGCGGTCATCGCGGCGAGTTGCCGTGACAGCGGCTCGACCATCTGAGCGGCGGCCTGGGTCAGTACCTGGACAGCGTCGGCCCGCCGTTTACGCCTACCCAGGAGGCCGGCCGCGCATACCCCGCCGACGCCGGTGAGCAGGCCGCCGAGGACAGATGCCACGTCGCTGATCATGCTGTCCTCCCAACTGCGGCAGGGTTGTCGCGTCCTTCCTCAGACGCGTTCGTCGGTGGCGGGATCGCGGAATCCGGGGATCTTCAGTGCCGCGCCGATGACGCCCAGCGCCTCGGCGGTGGTCCGGTCACCCAGGAAATCCCAGCCGGGAAAGTTCGCCCCGCGGGCGGTCCCGGCGCCGGAGAGCTGATCCAGCGTGAGGCCCACATGTTTGTCCAGGTAGTGCAGCAGGGTCCCCACGGTGACCTGCTCACCGTGATAGTTGGTGATCTTTTCTTCCAAAAACGCCATCTGCTCGCCCTTTCCGTCGAGGAGTGCCTGGACGTCCCGGCGGAAGGCGTTCATATCGATGCCCGCCGGGTCGATCTTTCCTTCACTGGAGTACTCGCGGTGCGCCACGCAATCGCCCGCGCCGCGGCCGATGCGCCGGAGCAGTGCCGCACAGCCGCGCTTGTAGGCGTCGAGCTGAGCCGGCGTCCAATCCCAGGGTGGTGTGCCACGCGAAACGGCTTCGATACCGATGGTGTGATAGTTGGCGTTGTCGGTGGGCCAGCCCGGCCAGCTCCCGCGCCCGGCATGCCAGCTGACCCCGACGGCGATCACCCGGTAGGTGCCGTCCTTCTCGAGCACCAACTGGGCCAGCGGGCCCGGCAGATCGGGGCGACCGTCCTGGACGATGCGCCAGTCGTTCGGGCCTCCGCCGCCGGTGTGGTGACACAGCACGCCGCGGATATCGAGGAAGTCGCCGTGGCCGCGTTCCCGCCAGCCGTCGTGTTCGATCACCGGTAGGCCGGCGCCGCGCAGCACATCGGCCAGCCATACCGGGTCTCCGCTCCAGGCCATCGGACTCTCCTGTCCTCGCGCCGATCGTCGTCGGCGCCCCGGGAGGCCGGCCGTGTTCACCGGTGCGGACGCGACCGGCGCTGCGGGGGCGTGAACTGCGGTGATAGTCAACCGCTCTGTTCACCGTAGGCCCTTTTCGGTCTCTTTTCAACCTTTTTCAGTCACTATTAGGCCTTCTTCGGACACCCTGTCGGCGCGGATTCTGCCGCGGACCCGAAACTCTCGGGCACTTGATTCAGACCCTGCCCGATCCCAGAATGGTCGACATGGATGCGACGCCCGCGGAGTCGGAGGCAGCGACCACCGAGGAGGCGCGACTGGACGCGGCGTTGGGCGCGGAGGTACGCGCGATGCGGGCGCGGCGCGGCTGGAGTCAAGAAGCGCTGGCCGAGAAGACCGGCTACAACAAGAAGACCATCATCCGGCTCGAGCGTGGCGAACGAGCGATGACCATGGCGCAGATGTACAAGATCTGCAAGGTATTCGGCATCCGGCCGAGCGACCTAGTCCTCGCCGCGGAGAAGGAAATCGGCATCCAGTAAAGGGGATGGATCGACCCCGCGCCGACGTGCCTCGACGACGAACGACGAAACGGTCGTCGTGGTGGGATCAGCGTTCAGATAGTCCGCCATAGCCACGGGGCGGTCCGGAGCTTCGTTGCCCATGAGCGTTTCCAGTTCTGACCGATCCACGCTCGCGAGGTGTTCCCGCTTCCCCCGGCGAGCCCGACAGTTCCCACTCGTTTCCTCTCCGGGGTCGGCACGGTGTGGCCGGGCGAATTCGTCGTATCGGGTCCGGCTGTGCTGCGGTACGGACCGCGGAGCCGCACCGGCGGGTACCCGGGCCCGGTCGCTTCCGTGACCGGCCCGATCGGGCGAACCCTGTACTCCCGGAACAAGCTCGACACCCACACCGACACCTTCCAGCTACCCGACCCCTGCGCCCAGGCTCGTAGCGGGAGCCTGACGCCGAGTGTAATTATTTTCGCGCGCTCCGCCTAGGCCCGGAAGGATCGATGAACCAAAGGGTTTGACGGCCAAGACGCGAAGGTAGGGACAGCGGAACTGAGACACAACGCTTTTCGCACTACGACAGCAGGGTAGCAGCGGGGTACGACATATTCGGGCCAAGATGTTCCCACCGGCTCCGGGGCCGGACCGCCGGGCGATCGAGAACTGCTGCGTGCCAGCGATCAACACAGGGCCCACCGGATTCGAGAACGTGGGGCACCGGTGCGGCCGACCGAACCGGACCCGCGGCGACCAGCAAACCTTTCGGCGCGCAGTCCACGCGGCCGATCCGGTCCGCGCACCACGCGGTACGGGTGGCGCGCACGGCGCTCGCAACTCGCCCCCGGGTACCGATTCGGCACGCTCGGTTTCGAACGGCTCGGTCCGGTAATCCGCCCCTCGATCACCACACCACCACGGTGGTGACCTATGCCGTGAAAGGAGCAAGATCATGGGTTTCCCGGAACAGCAGCAACAGGTGCCCGGCATCCAGTCCGCGATGACACCCGTCCCCGATTGTGGCGAGAAGACCTATCGCGGAAGCGGCAAGCTCACCGGTAAATCGGCGGTGATCACCGGCGCCGACAGCGGTATCGGCCGGGCGGTCGCCATCGCCTTCGCCCGGGAGGGGGCCGATGTACTGATCTCCTACCTCGACGAACACGACGATGCCGCAGAAGTGGGCGCACTGGTCGAGGAAGCGGGCCGCAAGGCGATCCTGGTCCCGGGCGATCTGTCCGACCCGGCCCACTGCCGGTCCGTGATCGAGCGCGCCGCCGGCGCCTTCGGCACGATCGACGTGCTCGTCAGCAATGCCGCCTACCAGATGACGCACGAGACGCTCGAGGAGATCAGCGACGAAGAGTTCGACTACACCTGGAAACTCAATATGGGCGCGTACTTCTACCTGGTGAAGGCCGCGCTACCGCATATGCGTCCGGGCGCCTCGATCATCGGCAGTTCGTCGGTGAACTCCGATTCCCCCTCCCCCACCCTGGCGCCCTACGCGGCCACCAAAGCCGGCATAGCCAATTTCTCCGCGAGTCTCGCGCAACTCCTGGGCGAGAGGGGAATCCGGGTGAACAGTGTCGCCCCCGGGCCGATCTGGACCCCGCTGATCCCCTCCACCATGCCCGACAAGAAGGTCACCGCGTTCGGCGACAGCACGCCGCTGGGGCGCGCCGGTCAACCCGCCGAGCTGGCCCCCGTCTATGTCCTGCTCGCCTCCGACGAGGGCAGCTATGTTTCGGGCGCGCGGGTCGCGGTGACCGGGGGGAATCCGATTCTCTGAGGCGCGCCGCCGGGGCGGTCCGGCACACCGCTGTCACGTGCGATCAGGTTCGCCTCGGCCGGTCACCGCGGGCGACCAGGCCACGGCGTTCCTGTTCGCGATATCCGTATGTCGCCTTGCGGACGGTGATGTCGTCCTCCCATCCGGATCCGACGGCGCCGGCCACGGTACCCAGCGCACTGGCCATCACCGCGATCATGAGGTAGTCGGCGAAACCGACGGGGCCACCGAGCACGCTCGCGAGATAGGACGGCGGGATCACCAGGCAGACGGCGCCCAGAGTCAGCAGGAGCAGCACAACGAAGAAGGCCCCGGCGCCGATACCCACTGTGACAGCGGTTCCGGCATTGCGCAGTGCGGTGTCGTGTCCGGGGGCGGGCTTCCCGGGGCCGCGCTGCTCCCAGAGTCCGTGCCCCACCACGATCCACACGGTCAACGCACTGACCGAAGCCAGTACCACCCCGGTGAGGCGCAGGGTGCCCATCGCGTTCGCCAGCTGCCAGATACTGGAGTACAGCACTCCGAACGCCGTACCGGCCAGCGCACTACCCAGCGCCGTGGACAGGCCCACGAACAGTCGCCAGGGCCTGTTCGCCCGCACCATGCCCGCGAGCAACGCGGGATAGCCCGCCGCCGGGCCCCGGACCACCCGCACCCCATTGTCTTCCGCGTCGATCCGGACCCGGCTGCGCCGGACGTGGGCCGTTGCCTCGGCCACCACCCGCCCGGCCGCCCTCCGGTCCGGGGCCGACAGGGCAGCGACGATCACCGCGGCCAGCTTCTGCAGCCGCTGCCGTATACCGAGGCCGCCGAGCGCGGGCAGCGAAACGAGCGCCACCCGGTGGCGCAGATCCAAGCTCATCAGCAGGATCTCGCCGTCGCTGCGTATCGGCACGTCGGTCAGGCACAGCGCCAGATCCCATGCGGTATCGCGGACGTGCCGTCCGGCTTTGTCGATCAGATATTCCAGATCGGGGTACATGGCCTCGAACGGATCGTCGAGGACCTCGAGCTGCCATCGCGACGGGTCACCGCGACGGGCCAGCTCCGCGGGCAGGTTCTGCACCAGTTCCCGGGCCAGCCGCACCGGCAGATCGGGATCGGCCACTACACCGACCACAGTGGGCGAAGGGTGGCCGTTTCGCTCACCGGCGTCCCGCGCGGGGCTCCCGGCCGGCTCGGGTACTGCTCGTTCTCGTCCATCCACTCGCTGTCCTGCTCCTACTCGATGATGCCGGGCTGCCGATCGGACAGGTGGCGCCCCGCATCGTCACTGCGCCGGGGCAGCGCGACGCCGAGCAGCACCATGCCCACGCCGAGACCGAAGTGCAGCCAGTTGTCGGCGGTGTCCAGTGGCACGAAATTGGCGGCGCTGTGCTGATCGACGATCAGCCCGTACAGCCAGAGCAGCAGATAGATCGCGCCGCCCACCAGGAGGTACGCCCGGGCCGCACGAGCTCGCGCGCCCGCGATCAGGCCGGCGACACCGAATGCCAGATGCACGAGGTTGTGCAGCACCGACACGTTGAAGAGACCGAGCAACTGAGCCTGGGAATGGTGCCCCGCCCACGCGAGATCTCCGTAGTCCGTGGTGATCCCGGGTATGAAGCCGAGCACTCCGACCAGCAAGAAGACCGCGCCGACCACCGTAGCGGCCAACTGTACCGGCGAGCGGGCGGTCGGGTCGGTGGTGAGGTTTCGGTTCGGCACTGGCAGTCGTCCTTTCCTCCTGGCCGCCGGAGCGGGCAGGTCCCGCTCCGGCCTGCCCGCCGGGTGCCCCGCACTTCGCCCGGCAAACCCCCGTGCCGGACGAACACCGCGCCCCGCCGGGATCAATGTTTCGTGCTGCCGATCCCGGGTACGGCGCCCGCATTCGCTGGGCGGAAAGCCGCGCCCCGGTGACCGAGGTGGTTCGGAAGATCGGAGGAGCAATGGCGGCCGAACCGAGTGTGGAGATACCGGTACCTGTACAGGACGCGTTCGCGGTTCTCGCCGACGGCTGGCTGTACGGGCTGTGGGTGGTCGGTGCTTCGCATATCCGCAAGGTCGACCCCGGGTGGCCACAGTTGGGCACCCGGATCCATCACAGCGTGGGCGGTTGGCCACTGGCCCGGCAGGACACCACGAAAGTTCGCTCGGTCGACGCACCACACCGGCTCGAGCTCGAGGCCCGGCTGTGGCCGGCGGGTGCGGCCCACATCCGGCTCGATCTCACCGAACTCGGGCCCGACCGTACCGAAGTAACGATGACCGAACGCGTCGTCCGCGGCCCCGGGAAATTCCTCCCGGGGTCGGTACAGGATCTGGCGCTGGTACCGCGCAACCGGGAATCACTCCAGCGGTTCGCCGCCCTCGCCGTCGGGCGCTCCTCCCATTCCCCGGGCTGACCCGCCGGTCCGCGGCCCGGCTCCGGCGGCCGCCGCCAGGGCCCTGGTGGGCGGACGCTGGCTCTGATGGGTCGGTCTCCCCAACCGGAAAGCAGGGCGCTCCGGCGCGAGGGGCGCACTGGAACCGGACCGTCCGGCCCGCATCGCCGCCGCGAGTTCGGCGCAGGCGGCGACCGCGTCGTATCGCGGCGTCCAGCCGAGTTCGCGGGCGGCCCGGCCCGCGTCCACCAGGCAGGCGCGGTCGGCCAGCCGGAGCCAGGCCGGATGCAGTGGCTGCAGACCCAACCGCCAACTCACCCCGGCTCCCACCGTCAGCACGCGGTGCGGCACGGGTAGCCCGAAGCCCCCGAATACCGCGGCCAGGTCGGTGGCGGTGAGCACGGGGTCGGCGGCGAGGTTGAACGCGCCGGTGGCGCGTTGTTCGACGATCGAGCCGACGGCCGCAGCCACGTCCGCGGCATGCACCAGTTGCAGGCGCAGCCTGTACCACAGCGGAACGGGCACCCCGGGGCGGCCGATCACCATGCGCGGCAGCCACCGGCCGAACAGCCACTCACCCATTTCCGCGGCCGCGTCACCCTGTACGACAGCACACGGCCGGATCCGTGCCACCCGGATCGTGGGCTGCCGATGCTCGAACGTGTCGAGTCGCGCCTCGAGCTCGGCTTTACCCCTGCTGTAGGCGCTCGCGGACAGTCCACCGCACGGCCACTGCTCGTCGACACGACTCCACCGCGCGGCGGGAGTGTAGGCCGCCACCGAGGACGCGCACACCACATGCCGCACCCCCGCCTCGGTGACCGCACGCAGAACATTGGCGGTGCCGGCGGCATTGGTCCTGGTCAACGGCGGATCGGTCCGCTGCGGATGAACCGCCCAGGCCAGATGGACCACCACGTCGGCCCCGGCGAAAACCTTCGGCAGGAGGGTCGCCGCCGCCGGATCGCCGATATCGCATTCGACCCACCGTGCCCGGTCGTACGGCTCCCGTCCC
The DNA here is from genome assembly GCF_046764065.1 of Nocardia sp. NPDC002869. NCBI lineage: Bacteria > Bacillati > Actinomycetota > Actinomycetes > Mycobacteriales > Nocardiaceae > Nocardia > Nocardia sp. NPDC002869. Next base: position 16,714 of record NZ_JBKOOL010000072.1, on the reverse strand, counting down.
CGCGGCGGGCGGCGGCGGGCGATCCCGATCAGTTCCGGTCCGCGCCGGAACGAGCGCAGCAGTGCCGTCCCCACATTGCCGCTGGCCCCGGTGACCACGACCTTCATCGAACTCACGCCCGCCGGTGGAAATCGGCGTTCACGGCCGGAAGACCGCCCGTATGCAGCCCTCCTGTTTGGTTTTGAACAGCTCGTAGCCGCGCACCGCGTCCTCCAGCGGCAGATCGTGGGTGATCAGATGAGAGGGGTCGAGATCGCCCTGCTGGATGTAGTCGAACATCCGCGGCATGTACCGCTGCCCGTGCTGCTGCGCGGTCCGGATGGTGAGGCTTTTGTTCGTCACCACCCCCATCGGGAATTTGTCGGTGAGGCCGTAGATACCGAGCACCGAGACGACGCCGCCTTTGCGGCAGGCCAGCAGCGCCTGGCGCAGCGAGGTCGCCCGGTCGGTTTCCAGGCGTAGCAATTGTTTGGCCCGGTCGTAGAGCTGCTGCAAACCTGTTCCGTGCCCCTCCATACCTACCGCGTCGATACACGCGTCGGGGCCTCTGCCACCGGTCATCTCGAGTAAGGCCTCCTGGACACTGTCCACCGCGGTGTAGTCGATCGTCTCCGCGTCATATCGGTCCCGGGCGAGGGCCAGGCGTTCCGGGATCCGGTCGATCACCACAGCCCGCTCGGCGCCGAGCAGCCGGGCGGAGTGGGCCGCCATCAGGCCGACCCCGCCACCGCCCCACACCGCGACGGTGTCACCGGGGGCGATATCGCAGAAGTCGGCGCCCATGAGGCCCGTGGGGACCGCGTCGGAGCAGAACAGCGCCTGTTCGTCGGTGATACCCTCCGGCACGGTGAAGCAGTTGACATCGCCGAAGGGGACGCGGATGTAGTTCGCGTGCGAACCCTGGTACCCGCCGAACGGATGGGTGTACCCGTAGATACCGCCGGTCGGATGACCGAAGACCGGTTGCTGCAGGGCGGCATTGGGGTTGGTGGTGTCACACACCGAGTACAGGTCGTGTTCGCAATACCAGCACGTTCCGCATCCGATGAACGACGGCACCACCACCCGGTCCCCTACCTTCGTCGCGGTGACCTCCGCGCCGGTCTCGACCACCTCCCCCATGAACTCGTGGCCGAACACGTCACCCGCCCGCATACCGGGTAGGTAACCGTCGATGAAATGCAGGTCAGAGCCGCAGGTCGTCGTCAGCGTCACCCGCACGATCACATCGTGGGGATTGACCAGACCCGGGTCGGGCACGGTTTCGACCGCGAGATCGTTGACCCCGTTCCAGCACAGTGCACGCATCATGCCTCCTGTCCGGCCGCCCGGCCGCTGGGGTTCCGGGCGAGGGTGGGTACTTCTCCCGTCTGCATCAGCGCACGCGCGCGATAGAGGACCGCGAAGATCGCCGCGCCGGTGAGCTGCCGCGGCAGCGGTGCCGTCGCCGATATGCGCACTTCGGTGCCCCGGTCCCGGGGCGCGTCGGTGAATTCCAGCTCGATCCGCGCACGCTCGGGATCCACCGCGTCGACGAACTGTAGTCCGTTCCGCTCCGTCAGCAGTACGCTCTCCCAGCTGATCGCGTCCGCACCGTCAGGCGCCGCGGTCCATTCGTAGCGGTCGGGGGCTGTCGAGCGCACGTCGGCGAACCCGTCGAACACGCGGGACAGGTTGTCCGGGTCACGCCAGAATTCTTCCACTGCCGCGCGCGGCCGCTCGATCGTCAGGACCCGCCTGCCGGTTCCGCCGGACACCGAACCCACGGCTCGGCCGACGAGGGTGACCACTTCCTCTTTCGCCTTCTGTAGGTAATCCACGCGCTCTCCCTTCCGAGAAGTCGGCCCGGCAGCCCGAACGCGATACCCCGAGTGCTCCGGCACAAACCCGCGGACGCGCGCCCGAATTTCTTCTTTTCGACCGCGGGAACCGGGGTAGGCCGAAGCCACAGCGAAAGGAGTGGTCTTGACCGAAGCGAAACGCACCGACAAGAACGAGAACGATGAGCCCGAAGGCGGCCGGCCGGGCCCGGTCGACCGAGGTCGCGACGGCGGGATGGCCACGCGCGAGATCGCGCCGGAGGTGACCGTCGCCGACGAGACGCAGGAGCCGCCGGACTGAGTTCGACGGCATTCGGTGTTCGACCAAGCCGACCCCGAAGCCGTTCACACCCAATACGATCGGATGCTCGACGCACTGTGAGGGGGCACTCGTTACTCCGCGGCAGCGGATCGGCGGAAATATCCGCGGGCAGAGCCGGATATCCACAACAGCGTGAGCAACGCGGCGGAGACCGTCCACCCGAAGATCAGCGCCGCGTGTACGCCAGCTTCTGGAAAAAGTACCCACACGACGAAACGTCCGGCGAACTGGCAGCCCAGCAACACCGTCACAGTGACACGCGCCCAGTTGCGGCCGTGCAGGATCGGCAGCAGGAGCGCGGCATAGAGCGGAGCGCCGATCAGGTGGTAGACCGTGCCGATATTCCATCCCGCCGGTGGGACGAGCAGGACGAGCACGTGATCGACGGCGTGCACGCCGATACCCGCGGCGGCGAGTCGCACAGTGAGCGGTGTGGGCATGGGTGAACCTCCGGGCGTGTAGGCGAATGCACGCGAAGGCTAGATCGCGGACGGGTCTGCGGTATTGGACGAACGGGACATCGCTTCGCTGCGCAATCGGAGCGGCGAGGTCCCGGCGAAGCGCTGGAAATCGCGGATCAAGTGGGACTGATCGAAATACCCGGCTGCCGAGGCGATGCGGCACAGGTCCGGTGCGGGAGTTTCGGTCACGGCGGCGAGGGCGGCGGAGAAGCGTTGCAGCGAAGCGTAGGTCTTCGGCGGCAGCCCGATTCCGTCGGCGAAACGCCGATCCAGATGCCTTCGGCTCCAGCCACATTCGTCCGCGAGCGCGGCGATCGGAATCCTCCCCCGCGTGGCACGCAGCCGGGCGACCGCCCCGGCGAGCACCGGATCGGCCACATCCTCAGCAGGCGCACCGCGTTGCCGCAGATAATCCGCGACCAGGCCGAAACGCTCCGGCCAGCTCGCGGTCTCGGCGAGCCGCCCCGCCAGTCGCGGCGCCGAGGCACCGAAGAACTCGCCGAGGTCCACCGCACTGTTGCGCAGTTCGCTCAGCGGCACCCCGAGCAACCGGCGTGCGGCCGACGGCGCCAGCTGGACCTGCACGCTGCACATCCGGCCGTGATGCGCCGCCACCCCGCCGCGGTCGTGCATACCGACCACCAGCGCACAGGGGTCACGCCGCCGGCCGGCGAACGTGCCGTCCAGCGCGAACACGATCTTCACCGTGCCACCCGGTATCTTGCGCCGCCCCACCGGCTGCGGCTGGTCGATATCGAAACCGAACCAGCGGATCATGCCGAGACCGCCCGCGCCGGCGCGTGGTCCGGGTACGACGTGGCGGGCATCCACCTGGTACACACCGCGCAGGTCCAACAGTCGTTTCTCGCTCACCATCCGACTGTAGAGCCGCGGTTGTCGGCTCGCTCGGGCACTTACAGGCGCGGTCATGAATAGCTGGGTACTTCCCGCCTTCCAGGGGTTGGGACCCGCGCTTTCCTGCCGTTGCTGGTGCCGGGCGGCGAGCGAGGTGATCGTCGCCCTCGGGACCGACGAACCGGGCCCGTCGTCACCGCAGCCCAGCCCGCGCACGCGGCCCGCGCGGTCCGGGTGGTGGTGCGGACGACGATCCGGGAGGACGACCGATGCCACCGTAACGTGCCGTAACCGGCCCCGGCCCGACCGCGGCCGGAACGATGTGTCGCCTCGCCGGCCCGGCACCGGGACTGTGCCGCACACGGTGATCAGCTGCCACCCATCCAACTCCCGATCAAAGATCTACGGTGCGTGTCACCACGATCCGCTCGCCGTCCTCTCGGATCGAGGGGACGAGATCGTCCGGGCGGGGCCGGAAACCCGGGGCCGCGGCCAGGCCGTGGGTTTCGTCGGCGGCGGTCACCCGGACGCGGTCGGCGCCGGGGGTGCGCACGGTGATGTCGACTCCGTCCGCCGGCAGGTCGCGGAACCGTATCTCGCCCGGCCAGGTATCGGCCCGCTCCCCCGTGACGGCCAGTTCGACCGGCGACGCGCCCGCGACGGCCGCGACGACCCGGTCGATCCGGTGATCGACGCGCAGCACCAGTCCGGACGCCGCGCGCCGGGACGCCACATGCACGGTGACGGTGTCGCCGTCGCGATGGAGAACCTCGACCATCGGGCCGTCGAGCGCCATCGGCTCGGCCGGGCCGGTCCACACCGTGCCCGACGCGTATCCCGGTGAGAGCCGCGCAATATCGGTGCTGTCCACGAAGGTACGCGTCCAGCCGGCCGGTTCGGTATCCGCGCTCACCCAGCTCGCCGCACCGGTATCCGAGTTCAGGACATAGGCCAGGTGCGCGCGGGCGGGATGCCGGGCGTCGAAGGTGTCGACCACGGTTCCCGCGCCGATCAGGAGTACCGACACCACCGCTGCCGTCACCGGCACCGCGACAGTGGCTCGGCGGCGGGCGGCGGGGCCGGGGAGCGGCAACTCGATCAGCGGGAGCACCATCACCACGAACATCGCCGCACCGGCCGCGGCGGCCCCGCCGGATGTCAGGCCGACTCCGTCGATCAGGTCCCCGCTCAGCGGCCCGAGCAGCGCGGCGGCCACCGACGCCCCCAACGTGAACACCGTCACCGGCCACAGGCTCCAGCGCACCGGCAGCAGCGCCGCCAGCGTGCCCAGCGCCACGAACAGCGCCGGCAGAGCGAACAGGAACGCGGCCCCGGGCGCCACCACCGCACACACCACACCGAGTCCGGCCGGCCAGGACAGGGCACCGATCGCCGCAGCGGCCGGCCCCAACCGGCGCCGCGCCGGTAGATACCAGCCGAGTACCGACGTCACGGCCAGCGCCATCAGCGCCCAGTGATAGACCTGGGGACGATGCAGCAACCCGCCCATCTGCTGGTACGCGGGGCGCAGCCACTCCAGCACCGACCACATCCCCTGCCCGAGCAGCGCCGCCGCGCCCAGGGGCACTGCCACCGACGCCGCGGCGAGCAGCAGCTGCCCCCGTCCCGCCGAGCCGCGGCGGCGCGCGAGCACCACCACCGCGCCGACCGCCACCACGGCGAGCAGCGCGATCGGCAGGACCAGCGCGTTCGAATAGGTGATCATGGTGCCCGCGAGACGGAAGTAGGTGGCGTCGTGGTCGGATCGCAACTCGGCCAGATCGGCCGCACCCAGCGCGCGGGCGAGGTGGAGCATGTTCTCGCCGTGGTGCTGCAGGCTGCCCCGATCGAGGTTGCCGATGGTGTCACCGGCGGTGTGATAGTAGGACGAGTTCTCGATATAGGCGAAGTTGAGACCGATGAAGCCGGCCTCGGACAGAGCCGTGAAATCGGTGGAGTTCGGCATCGTCCGATACACCTCGACCAGCGACGAATCACCTCGTGGGTGCGGCACGGCGGTGGCGAACAGTGATACCAGCGCGGCATTGTCCACCGAGGTCTCGAACATCAGTGACGGCCCAGCGACACCACGGGCCTCCCAGTTGAGTACCACACCGCCTGCCCGGGCGAGCGGATGCTCCCGGGCGAACGCCTCGGCGCCGAGCAGACCGTCCTCTTCACCGTCGGTGAACAGCAGCACGAGATCGTTGCGCTGATCGCCCTGCCGGGCGACCAGCCGGCCCACCTCCAACATCGCCGCGACCGCGGCGGCGTCGTCCGAGGCACCCGGACCCGTCGCGGCCGAATCATAATGTGCGGCCAGGAGAACCGTCCCGGTGGAAGCACGGCCGGGCAGGGTGGCGATCACATTGTCCACCCGGCCGAATATCGCGAGCCCTTTCGACGCCCGCGCTCCGACACCGCGCTGGGTCTGCACCGAGAAGCCCGCCGACTCCAACTGCCCGGTGAGATACTCCCGGGCCCGGTCGCTCGCCGGACTGCCCAGCGGCCGCGGTTCGGTCGCGAAGCGCTGCAGGTGGGCCAGGGCCCGTTCGGCGCTGAACCGGTCGGTCGCCGTCGCCGCGACCGGCCGGGGGCCGCGTCCGTCGGCGACCACGGTGGCCGCCACCGCGGCCGTCAACACGAGCAGGGCCACCAGCCCCGCGGCCACCCGGTGTGGAGATTCGATCAGTCTCGCGCGCACGAGGTGACAGTATGTCGGTACCCCCGACGTGCGGTCGCACCGCACGGTCGACCGTTCGCCGGCCCCGCGCCCGGAAAGGGCCGCGGCGCGTCCCCGAGGATCGATGCCGGCTCAGGCCGTGGACTCCTCGGACTCGACCTGAGCCATTTTCAGGAGTGCCCGGTGCAGCTCCCTGGCCGGCTCACCCGCCCGCTTACCGTGTAACTCGGCTTCTACGAAGCCCTCGACCAGCGCGCGCCCGGGATCCAGCAGCCCCGCACCGATATCCGGCCCGCCGCTGAGGGAACCGGCCAGCAGAATCCGCCAGGCTTCCTGCCGGGCCCGGTAATCCCCTGCCTCGTCGAGCGCGGCCGCGAATGCGCGGACCACCGCGGTGTACGCCGGCCGGCCGGTGGCGCCGGACCGGCGGAAACGCCTTCTGGCCGGTCCCGAGCCGACGGCACCCGGGCCCGCCAGCTCCGCGCGTTCCAGGGTGATCCACACCGGAGGCGGCTCGGCCGAACCCGACTCCGCCGCTTTCTTGCGCTCCCGGCGGATCGTATCGTCACGTTGTTCGGTGACCTCGATGCCGTACAGCTCGACGGTGTACTTCCCGAGCAGGTCGTTCAGCGCCGCGGCGATCTGATGCACCACCTCGGTTTCCAGCCCGGCCGTCTCGAAGCCACGGATCCGCAGGCCGTGCCTGCGGGCCATATCCTTCGCGAGCCGGACCGCGTCGGCGGGGTTGCCACCCGTTCCCGGCACCACGGTCAGCGCCTCGGGGGGCGAGAACGGCTCCGGCTCCTCCTCCGGCGCGAGCGTATCCGGCGGGGAGGGGTCATCCACCAAATGCAACGGCGGAGCTGTCTCCAGCTCGGCCGGCAGGTTCGCGCGAACCGGTCCGACAGGTGACTCCGGGCCTACCGCCCCGGCCGGCGGCTCCGCGGGCGCCAGCCCAGCCGGTGACTCCGCGGGCACCGGCTCGACCGGTGACTCCGCAGGAACCGCCTCGACCAGCGGCTCCACGGGCACCAGCCCGACCACCGGCTCCGCAGGAACCGGCTCGACCACCGGCTCCACGGGCACCGGCCCGATCGACAGCTCCGCAGGAACCGGCTCGACCACCGGTACCGCGGCCGCCGGCTCGATCAGCGGCTCGGCGGGCACCGGCTCGGCCACCGGTACCGCGGCCGCCGGCTCGATCAGCGGCTCGGCGGGCACCGGCTCGACCAGCGGCTCCCGGCGCCTCGGTTCCTCCGTGCGCACCGGTTCGGCCGGTCCCTCCGATTGCCTCGGCCCGGACGGTGGCTCCGTCCCCATCGCTTCCGCCGGCACCTCCCCGCGTACTGGCTCGTCCGGTACGTCCGAGCGAACCGGCTCCCCGCGCACCGGTTCGGCCGGTACCTCTCTGCGCACCGGTTCGTCCGAACGCAGCACCGGCCGAGCCCGGGCCGGTACCGTGATCCGGGCCAGTTGCAGCGACAACTCGGGGGGCAACTCGATCGTGCGTGGCACGGGGCGGGGCTCCGGGGCCGGGGGCCGGGCCGTTTCGCTGTGCGCGGCCATCCGCGGCCGTCCGGCCGACCCGGCTGCGAACTGGGCTCGGTTCGTGGGCGCCGACACCTCGGCCCGGCCTGGGGACAGGACCGGCTCGGCGTGCGGAGCCACCGGCCCCCGTACCGAGTCCGACGAGGAACAGGCCGCGGGCCCGGACGGCTCGACACGCTCGCGGAGCGCTCGCGCATCGGCGCGCGCCGCGGCCACGCCGCTGTCCGCAGCAGCGGCACCGGTGTCGAGCAGCGCCTCCGGCGGGCCCGGCGGCGCAGATTCGGCTTCTCGCCCACCGGATACGGTCGGCGGCGTACCGCCCGGAGGCTGCATCTCGTGCGCGGGCCCCACGATGTCGGCGGCAGGCACCGGACCTGTCGAGGAATCGACCGGGTGCGGCGCTTGCCGTGGTCCCGGTTCGGCCACGACAGGGGACGACGGCGAAGCGGATCGCGCCGCCCCGCCCGCCGCCGGAAATACGGCCGTCGAGGATGCGGCCGGTATCGGCCCGGCCACCGGCGACGGCCGTGCGGCGGCCGGGATTTCGGTACGGGTCGTTGGTTTCGCGGGTGATGCCGGGAAGCACGTGGCGGCAGCCGTACCGGAAGGGGCGGGCCGAACCACCGCGGAGGTGGCTGCCCGTTTACGAGCCCACGGGGTCGAGGCGGGTGCGCGGACGGCAGCGGTCGCGGCGCCGGAGCCGAGCCGATTCCTCACCGGTACAGCGTGTTCGGGCGATACCGTGACCGCTGCGGAGGCAACGACCGCCTGGCCCGGCGCCGAGATCGCCTCGGCGGAAGCTATGGCGGCCTTCAGTTCTCCGGTGACGCGGGAGGCCTCGGTGATCAGCGTCTCGAGCGTCGTCACCAGGGCCCGCAGCCCGTCCGTGTCCACCTTCGGAGTCTCGTTCAACGATGTCCCCGTTTGCCGTCACCACAGCCGGGCCGGACTGTGGGTCAGTTCGGCCGGCATCCACGGTATGACGCACACAGACATGCAACCAGTGTGAAACGTCGTGGTCTGCCGTGCGATGACGACGACTCACCCGGGATGGGAAGAGTTCGGAGTTCCGACCTGTCCCGAAACCGCTGGGCAACGGGAGCGACGCCCGGCAGCGGGCTCGTCGAGCCGATTACCGCGGGGACGATCGGTCGCCGGCGCGCGACCGGCGGGTCGTCCTGTTCGATCACGTGGGCTCGGGCCGGTCGGATCTGTCGGCCTGGGACCCACAGCGGTACTCGACCATGGCCGGTTACGCCGAGGACATCCGGCAGGTGTGCCGGGCGATCGATCGGGGGCCGGTGGTGCTGGTCGGCCACTCGGTGGCGGCCATGATGGGCGTGCTGGCCGCCGCGGCGGAGCCGGAGTTGTTCCGGGGCCTGGTGCTGCTGGCCCCGAGTCCCTGCTTCATCGACGATCCCGCGAGCGGGTACCGGGGCGGCTTCAGCGCCGACGATATCGACGAGTTGCTCGAATCGCTGGATGCCAACTACCTGGGCTGGTCGGGAGCCATGGCGCCGGTGATCATGGGCAATCCGGAACGTCCGGAGCTGGCGCAGGAACCGGAGACGACGTTCTGCCGCACCGATCCGGAGATCGCGCGGGTGACGTTCCTGTCCGACAACCGCGACGATCTCGCGGCCGTGCGGATACCGACGCTGGTGGCGCAGTGCTCGAACGACGCGATCGCCCCGCCCGAGGTCGGCGGATTCGTTCATTCCCGGATCCCCGGCAGCCGGTTGGTGACCCTCACCGCGACCGGCCACTGTCCACAACTGGCGGCTCCCGAGGAGACCGCTGCCGTGATCACCGGCTTCGTGCGCGACCTATCATGATGATGTGCCGCGCGGGCGGCCCGGGATCGGAACGCGCCGGGTTCGAGCCGGACGACCCGGACCAACGTGCGGAGTTCACCGCCCTGTTGGAGGACGACGTCGAAGACCTGTACGAGAACGCCCCTGCGGCTATCTGTCCACCTTGCTCGGCGGGCGGATCGCCAAGATCAACGCGACGCTGCTGGGCTGGCTCGGTTACCGGCGCGAAGACCTGGTGGGGCGACGTCACTTCAACGATCTGCTGACCGTCGGGGGCCGTCTCTACCACGAAACCCATTTCGCGCCGCTGCTGCGGATGCAGGGCCATCTCAGCGGTATCGCACTCGAACTCCAGGCGGCCGACGGCTCGCGGTTACCCGTCCTGGTGACCTCCACGGTGAAGACCGGAGCCGACGGGGAGCCGCTGCTGATCCGGACCACGGTGTTCGACGCCCGCGAGCGCCGCGCCTACGAAACCGAACTGCTGCGCGCACGCCGCGAGGCCGACCGCGACCGCGAACGCCTGCAACGGTTGAACGCGACCCTGCAGCGCACCATGCTGCCCGCGGCACTCGAGCCGGTTCCGGGGGCCGATGTCGCCGCGCCCGACGAGGTCGGCGGCGACTTCTACGACCTGTTCCCCATCTCCCCGGGGACCTGGGGTTTCTTTCTCGGTGACGTCTGCGGCAAAGGCGCCGTCGCCGCCACGATCACCTCGCTCGCCCGGTACACGCTGCGGGCCGCCGCGGTCTACGACGCGGATCCGGCCGCGGTCCTGCGGCATCTGAACACCACCATGGTGCGCGACCACCGCCGCGGCCATCCCCGCTTCTGCACCGTCATCTACGGCCGGCTCACCCTGACCGACGAGGCCGGCGGCCCCCGCGCCACCGTCACCCTCGCCTCCGGCGGGCATCCCCCGGCCCTGTTGCTGCGCGCCGACGGTACGGCCGATTACCTGCACACCCCCGGCGGGCAACTGGTCGGGGTGTTCCCGGACGCGGCGGTCTCCACCGTGACCTTCACCCTGGAGGCCGGCGCCACGTTGCTGCTCTACACCGACGGACTCACCGAGGCCTGGACCGCCGAGGGCTTCTACGGGGAGTCGGCGTTGCCCGACTTCGCCCGCGATCTCGCTCCCGCATCCGCCACCGGCACCGTCTCCGCGGCCAGCGCGCTGCTCGATTCGTTCGGCGCCGGTGTCACCGACGACACCGCGCTCCTGACCCTGCACCTGCCGGGGCCGGAACATCTGCGCGACCGGCTCGAGTGAACGTGCGGACGCACCGCGACATCGTGCTCGTCCGGCGAGTCGGCGATATCGGCGGGCAACTCGACCGCGCGCCAGGGCCGCAGATCCACGTGGACCAGCAGGACCTCCAGTGTGTTGGCGATCCGGCCGCGGCCGATGTCGACGCGGAAGGTCATCATGTGCACGGCCTTCGCGCCACGGTCGAGGATCCGGCCGGCGACCGGATGCGTATTTCGTCACCGGAACCGAGGTGCGCGTCGACGGAGGCTCGCACATGTGAGTCACCCAGGCGGTCGCGTTTGCGCAGCGCACAGCGCGGGTAGCCGAGAGAACCGGAGGTGTTGCCGGGAATGGATCGGCGTTATCGCGGGGTGAGCGTTCGACTGCTGCGGCGCGGCGAGGTGCGAATCCTGGTGCGCACACTGCGGGCGGCGTGGTCGGATGAGCTGTCCGACTGGGCGGCGGCCCTCACGTATTACAGCATGCTGTCGCTGTTTCCGGCCCTGCTGCTCACCGTCGCCGTGCTCGGCCTGGCCGGCCCCGAGCCGACCGGTGCGCTCGCGGGCGCGGCGAGCCACGTCGGCCCGCAGGGCAGCCGGACCCTGCTCGCCGATTCGGTGCGCCACCTCGAACAGGTCCGGGCCTGGTCGGCGCCGATCGCGATCGTGGGGCTGGTGTCGGGGCTGTGGACGGCGTCGAGCTATATCGGCGCGTTCATCCGGGCCGCCAACGCCCTGTACTCCGTGGCGGAGAGCCGGTCCCGGGCCAGGACGGTACTCCTGCAACTATCGCTCAGCGTGGTCCTGATCGCGATGATCGTGTTTACCGGCCTGGGTTTCGTGATCACCAACGGCATGGCGGGACGGTTCGGCGGTGATCTCGCCGACCTGCCTTTCGTACACGGAATCTGGGCGATCCTCCGGTGGGTCGTGCTCGCCCTGGTGGTGAGTTTCGCGCTGTCACTGCTGTATTGGGTGGCGCCCAATGTGACCGGGCAACCGTTCCGCTGGCTCACCGCGGGGAGCGCGCTGGCGGTCGCGGTATGGCTGGCCGGGTCCGCCGGACTGTCGTTCTATGCCGCCCATTTCGACTCTTTCGACAAGGTCTACGGTTCGCTGGCGGCGGCGGTCGTCTTCCTCGTCTGGCTGTGGGTCACCAATTTCGCGGTACTGCTCGGGGCAGTGGTCGACGCGCAACGGGCCCGCCGTCCCACGCCGCCCGACACGGAGCGCCTCGGCGACGACCGCGGGCACCCGCCTGTCCCGGCCGTCACCGAAGCGGATCCCGGGGCGGTCGCCCGGTGAAGTCGCGCATCGTGGCCGGAACCGCTACCGGTGTCCGGCCACAACCGTCCGCGCCGCCGGGCGGCGGTGCGTGTCAGACCTTCCGGCCCACGGCACCGTAGAGCGACACCTTCTTGTCATGGCTCTGTGGATGCTCGATACCCGAGTTACGCCACCGATGGATCACCTCGACACCCGGATCCACCAGTTCCAGCTGGTCGAAGAACCGGGCCACCTCCGCCCGGGTACGCGGCCGCACCGGAATCCCGCGATCCGCGTAGACCTGCAACAGCCGGGCCATACCGTCGGGGTCGTCGGGGCCCTCGTCGAACTCCGTCGTGACATGTGACATCGCCAGATACGAACCCGGCGCCAGCGGCGCCATGAGGGTGTTCACGATCTCGTAGACATCACCGGGGACGAAATGCAGCACGGCCATGAGCGAGACCGCCACCGGCTGCGACAGATCCAGCGTCGCGCGCAGTTCCGGCGCGGCGAGGATGGCCTCCGGATCCCCCGCGTCGGCCTGGATGTAGGCGGTGCGGCCCGTTTCGGAGCTCACCAGCAGCGCCCGCGCGTGCGCGAGAACGATCGGGTCGTTGTCGACGTAGACCACCCGCGAATCCGGCGCCAGGCCCTGGGCGACCTGGTGCAGGTTGGGTTCGGTCGGGATACCGGTGCCGATATCGAGGAATTGGCGGATTCCCTGCTCGCTGAGATAGCGGGTGGCGTGCCGCATGAATTCGCGATTGGTGCGCGCGGTCAGCCGGACCGCCGGAAAACTGCGCAGTGCCTGTTCGGCCGCGGCCCGGTCGGCATCGTAGGAATCCTTGCCGCCCAGAAAGTAGTCGTACATGCGCGCGGGATGCGCGACATCGGTACGCAGGTCGATAGAGCCGTCGGACACGGCGGATGCTCCTCGTGACGTGGTGAGATCGGTATCCCGCAGGTATACCCCATCCGGTCAAGTCGCCCAACGTATTCCGGCATACCGATTCGGTGCCGCAACGGAGGTGGGCGGGGCCACCGACGACTCCCGCGCGAGGCGACCGGACCTGCCGTATTTGACCCTGACACTGTGACAAGGTCTTGACTGAGCGCAGGAGGTGGTCCCCATCGACCCGACTTTCGATTCACCCGATACGCGCCTGCTCGAGGCGTTGTGCGCCCCGAACTCCTCGACCCGGCTCCAGGCGGCGCTGGCCGCCGGCACCAACCCCGGCCCCGGCCTGGTCGGCGCGCTCGTCGCTCGGTGCGCTGTCGAACCCGACTTCTACGTCCGCGACATGCTCACCTGGGCACTGACCCGCCATCCGGCCGAGATCACCGTACCGGTACTGCGCGCGGAACTGCGTTCCGCGGACGCGCAGGCCCGCAGTCAGGCGCTGCACACCCTGTCCAAGATCGGTGACGGATCCGTCTGGCCGGCGATCACCCGAACGCTGCTGCACGACGCCGACGACGAGGTCGCCCGCAGCGCCTGGCGCGCGGCCGTGGTCCTCGTCCCGGCCGATGGGCATGCGGCGCTGGCCGCGGAACTGGCAACACAACTCGGGCGCGGCGACCGGACGGTCCAGCTGAGTCTCAGCCGGGCACTGGTGGCCCTCGGCGACCACGCCGAGCCGGCCGTGCGGGCGAAGCTGGCCGGCCCGGATCCGGTGGTGCGCGCGCATGCCCGCGCCACCGAACGGCTGCTGCGCGATCCGGACGCCGGTTTCGATCCGGATGTCGCCGAGGCGAAACGGGTCGTCGCGCTCGGTCCGGAACGCACCGGGCCGGCCGCGTGCTGATCGGTGAGGTGGCACGCCGTTCGAGGGTGAGTGCCCGGATGCTGCGCCACTACGACTCCCTCGGACTGGTGCGGCCGACCGGCCGCACCGTCGGCGGTTACCGCGAATACGCCCCCGCGGACATCCGGCGGATTTTCCACGTGGAAAGCCTGCGCTCGCTGGGGCTCTCGTTGCGGGAGGTCGGGCGGGCCCTGCAGGATCCCGCCTTCACCCCCGCGGAACTGGTCGGCGCGCTCATCCGGCGGACCGAGGCGCGGGTGCGGCGGGAGCAGGAACTCCTCGACCGGCTCCGGACCGTCGATGCCTCGACACCGGCGGGCTGGCCGGATGTCCTGCGCATTGTCGAACTCCTGCACGGGCTCGAGTCGCCCAGTGCCGCACGCCGGCAGCAAACCGTCCTGGCGTCGGCCGAGGAGGTGCCGGTATCCACCGAACTGCTGGCCGGGGCGGTCCTCACCGAATCCGATCCCAATGTCGCCGGTGCCCTGCGCTGGGCGCTCGCCCGCGCGGGTGGGGACGGCCTGGCCGGCGTCGTGGCCGGTCTGCGCGCCGCGGATCCCACGATCCGGCGGCGCGCGGTACTCGCGATCGCCGAGATACCCGGCGACGACGCGAGCGCGGCCCTCACCAGCGCACTCACCGATCCGGATGCGGCGGTGCGGCGGCCCGCCGCCTTGGCCGCCGGGGCGCGTGGCGAGCCCGCGGCCGTCCCGGTACTCGTCGAGATGGTGGTGGAGGGCATCAACGATGTGGATGCCGCCGAGGTCCTGGGGTCGCTGGCGTTGGACACCGCGCTCGCCGATCGGATCATGGACGCCATGAACGGGGAACTCGCCGCGCACACCACCGAGCCGGCGGTACGGATACGCCTCACCCAGGCCCTCGCCGAGATGCCGGCACACCTGGCGCTGGGCGTTCTGCGGGAGTTGGCCGGCGATCCCGATCATGCCGTGGCACTCGTCGCGGCGGCTCTCGCCGGTGTCCTCGAGGAGCGCCCTACCGACTGACTTCCTTCGGCGCGCGGTGCCCCGGCCGCGTTCGCTCAGGCTGCGCGGCCGGCCGTCACCTCGATGCTCATTCCGGCCGCACGGAGCCGCTCGGTGAGCGCATCCCCCATCGCCGTGGCAGGCGTGAGCACTCCGGCAAGCTCGGGTGAGCGCGCCTTGTCGAAGGCCAGGCACAGGCCGCTCTCGGCAAGCATCACCGCGGTCGCTGATACCCGGGATCTCCCTGCCCGGCGAAGGTGGCCAGATACGTCGCGCCTGTGGAAGTGCGGGTGTAGGTCGCCGTGCGGAACCATCCGGCGGCGCGGGCCGCCTCGTCCGGTCCGGTGCCCGGTGCGGGCAGTACCCGGTCGAGCAGCCGGCGCCCGAACCGCGAACGGGAAGGCCGTCCGGCCGGCGAGCGCGCTCAGCGCATCGGGGTCACCCGCGTCGGCCGCGACGAGTTCCCATTCCGCCGCGGCCGGGCCCAATCCGGTGCGCAGGGCGCTCAATTTCGCCGCGGAACGCCCGGCGAGCGCGATCCGCGCGCCTCTTGGCGCCGCCTCGGCCAGATACCGCGCTGTCGTTTGTCCGACGAAACCTGTCGCGCCGAACAGTACGAGATCGAACTCGCGATTCTCGGGCATGATGACCTGCTTTCGATAGCGACCGGGAGGACGCCCGGTAGCGGCCGCGCGAACGCGGGGTCATGGAGTGGTGAGGGCGGCGAGCGGCCGCATATGGGTGGCTCGGAAACCGGTCGAGGCGGTGGCGGCGAGCGCGAGAGAGAAGCTGCCCGCGATGATCGCCGGGAACATCCACCACGGGCCGCCCGATCGGATGAGGGCCAGCTCCGGGGCGCGCTGCTGGATCACCAGAGCGACCGTGGAGGCGATCCCGAAGGCCACGACCACGCCAGTCCAGCCGCCCATGATCGCTGCCAGATGCCGACCTGCCAGATCTGCGGCCGCTCGACGGTGTCGACAAGTTGATCACCGGCAGGTGAGGATCCGGGCCCGAAACGGACGCCGACCTGCGCAGGTTTCCCTCCGGCCCGGCCGGGCAACCGGAGGCCATGACTACCGAGAACCGCACACCGGACGATCCGTCGGCCGCCGGTAGCGCGCCGCGGCAACCACACACCCAGGTCACGCCCGATGACCTGCGCCGATTACTCGACACGGAGAACGCGCAGGCCACGCTGGCCCTGGCCGGCGGCACAGTCCGGATAGAGACGGATCCCGACGTCGCCGCCCAGGGGCTTCCTGTCATCACCCGGGCCGCACTCGTCGACCGCATCGGCGCGGACCCCGACGACAACGCCCTGACCGTGCAGGCCGCCGAACTCGAGACCGAGATCCGGCTGCTCGGCGCCTGAACATCGCCCCGCGGCCCGCTGCGTGCGCCGAGGGCGTTCCTTCCGCTGCCGGAGGCGGCCGTGCGCCGCGGCACCCGCCACTACTTCCCGAGACGCTTGGTGGTGCGCCGGAACGCCCAGAGCCGGATTGAACCTGCGGATGCGGGGTACGCGCTGCTTGTCCACCCGAACAATCGACATCGGAGGTAGATATCGTGGCCGAGAATCGAACTGGCCCCCGGGAAGGACTGGAAGGCGCCGTCGAGGGCGTCAAGGGCAAGGCCAAGGAGGTCGCGGGCACCGT
Source organism: Nocardia sp. NPDC002869 (assembly GCF_046764065.1). Taxonomy (NCBI): domain Bacteria; kingdom Bacillati; phylum Actinomycetota; class Actinomycetes; order Mycobacteriales; family Nocardiaceae; genus Nocardia; species Nocardia sp. NPDC002869. The sequence goes on along the minus strand of NZ_JBKOOL010000072.1, from coordinate 242 downwards.
GACCGGGCACAACGACCTGCGGGACGAAGGCATCGCCCAGCAGGACAAGGCCGAATCGCAACGCGAGGTCGCGCAGAAGGAAGCGGAGGCCGAGAAGGCCCGCTCCGAGGCCGACCTGGAAGAGACGCGCCAGCGTTCGCATCAGGGCCGGAACGACCCGTAGAAGGCCGATACCCGTTCCGCATCTCCCCGCGGGGCGCGGGCGGGGATACCGGCAGACGGCGGCCGCCCGGTGACATACC
>NZ_JBKOOL010000071.1:0-27415 GCF_046764065.1 Nocardia sp. NPDC002869 | reverse complement strand
TGACTTGCTTTCTTTCGGGTGCTATTGAATCGGGGCGCGGCTCGAAGGGCAACGGGGGGGCCGCGGGGGATTGGTCGGCGGGGGCGGACACGCGGTCATGCTGCATGGGATGGGCACAGTTCTCAGACGTTCGTGGCACCCCCGGCGAAGTGGCCGATGACGTGATCGCCGCGCTCGAGGCCGCCGGGCACTCAGTCACGATCGTTCGCCGGACCCCGGACCTGATGCAGCTCACAGTCACCTACCCCGACGGCTACACCTCCAAAGTCGACCTCGGCGTGTTCTGGCGCTCGCAATCACCGGTCCTGCTCGAGGTCGGGCCCGTCCTGCACCCCGACGACGCGGTCGCCGGCAAGATGGACGCCCTGTTCAACCGATGGGCACCACGCGACTACCTCGACATCGAGGCAATACTCGGCAGCGGTCGCTATTCACAGCAGCAGCTGATCACCATCGCCACCGAACACAACCCGGCTTCGACCTGACGATGTTCGCCGAGTCTCTGTCGTTCCTCCGCAGGATCGCCGACCGCGACTTCACCGCCTACGGAATCGACGCGAACACCATCACCGCAATGCGTGCACGCTTCGCGAGATGGGAAGACGAACTGACCAGCTGAGCGATGTCGAAGTCGCGGCACACACTCGGGGACACCAGCAGTTACCCCGTACACCAGCTGTGAGACTGACGTCGGTACGTCGGACTGACAGTGCAGGGTGGACCACCGACAAACGACATGATGGCCAGGGCGGGTGGTGCGGGCCGAGGATGGTCGTATGACAGCCTCGAACAGCACCACCACTCACTGGGCCGGGCTCCGGGTGGAGGGCGTCCGTCGCGACCCGCCCGACGCCAGGAAGATGGCGGCTACTCATCGACCTCGTGCGAACCCAGATGAACGATACCCCTCGGGAGTACGACGCTCCCGCCGCGATCGGCGACAAGAGTTCACCGCCGACACCGATTTCCACAGACCATCCTCCACGACGGCGACCACGCCGAATCGATCCCGACCAGACCGAGAACCTGATCCAGGGCCTACCTCGCGGGCGCGACGACCTATGAACTGGGCAACAGATTCGGTATCGACCGCCGCACCGTCAGCACGATCCTGCACCGACACAACATCCCGATGCGACGACGCGGCTTGTCCCCCGAACAAGTCGACCAAGCGATCGACCTCTACAAGCGAGGCTGGTCCCTGGCCAAGGTAGCCAGGCATCTCGCCGTCGACCCAACTACCGTCCTGAACCGCCTGCGCGAACGAGGCGTCCGCACTCGCGACACCCACGGACGAACCCGCCCCTGAAAACCGACAGCCAGTAGGCCTGCAAACCAGCCGAGCCTCCCGACCTGATCAACACCAGAAGCAAAGACACTTTAGGGGAACTAGAACCCCAAGAACCAGGATTTCCCCTGCTCAGCGCCCCGTCCAGGCTGAGCGTTCACCAACAACAGCAAACCCCCAGGCCTCTGACCTGGGGGTTCACCCATGGTGGAGCTAAGGGGACTCGAACCCCTGACCCCCACACTGCCAGTGTGGTGCGCTACCAGCTGCGCCATAGCCCCGGATGTCTGCCGCCGGTTCCCCGGCTGCCTGAACGAAGTTACACCACGGGGACGCCGGGCACCAAATCGCCTGGATTCCGGGTGAACGTCGAGGTCATGGCGCCAGCCGCTGGACCCACTCGGGTTCGTTGACATCGATCTTGGTGGTGCCGTCGAACACACTCGGGGTGGCCGCGGCGCCGTCGAGTGCCGCGGACAAGGCGTCGAGGGCGGCGGCGGCCTGATCGGTCACCTGGCCGCGGCGGGCGCCGCCGGTGATGCAGTCGCGGGCGGGTTGGGTGGCGCCGGATTCGGTCGCGATGGTGAGCAATTCCTCGTCGGTGAGCTCGGAGCCCTCGTCGGGCTGACGGGTGGTGAACAGGGTGTCGTGGAATTCGGAGTAGGCGACGCCGGAACCGGTGTCGGCGACGCACTGGAGGGCGGCGATGGCCCGGGTCGAGTAGTCACCGCTGGAGGATTTGGGGTCGAGGAAGTTCACGAAGCGGTAGTGGACGGCGAGCTTCCCCTCGTCCAGCTTCTGCGCGATTTCCTGGCCGTAGAGGGTTTCCAGGGTTCCGCAGGACGGGCACATGGGGTCTTCGTAGACCTCGATCGTCTTGGGGGCCTCGGGCCGGCCGAGCCGGACGCCACCGTCGGCCTGCAGGGCGGCGGTGACCGCCTCGTTGCGCACCGTGCCGTAGCCGTCGCTGCGCACCTCGGCCTGCTGGTTGCCGCCCCAGCGGTAGGCGAACACGACGATCAGCGCGATGAGGACCAGGGCCAGCGCACCGAGGGTGTAGGTGGTCCGGTTGGACATCGGCCGCGGGGTGTAGTCGGACGGCGAGTTGCTCACGCGACCACTCTGCCGTATCCGGGCGAACCGGTCACGCGCGAATCGTTCCGGCCCGGGTCAGGTGCGGTTTCCCGAGCCGCTGTCGGCGGTTGCGGGACCGGGACCACCGGCGATATCGGTGTGGTCGTCGCCGGAGGTCTTCGCCACGGAGACGCCGGAGCGCTCGGCGGTAGGGCCGGGTTCCGGTGCGGCGGGAGCGCGGTCCATCGGTTCGGGCACGATCAACCACGCCAGCGCCGCCACGGCGAGCAGCGAACCGGTGACGGCCAGGCCGGCGCCGTAGGACAGCCGCTGGGCGATGGCGCCGACCACAATCGGGCCCAGAACCGTCCCCAGGTCCTGGGACATCTGGAAACCGGCGAGCATGGTGCCGCCGCGGGCGCGATTGCCGATGATATCGCCGACGGCGGCCTGCTGGGCGGGGGTGAGTAGGCCCGACCCGATACCGGCGACGAACGAGGTGACCAGCAACCAGGTCAGGTCCGGAGCCAGGCCCAGGCCGGTGGTGCCGACCGCGCACACCAGCGCACCGGAGATCAGCAGCGGGCGGCGGCCGTAGCGGTCGGACAACCGCCCGGAGAAGAACAGCACGGTCGCGTTACCGGCCGCGAACACGGTGAGCGCGACACCCGCCATCCCGGACGGCTGACCCAGTACTTCGACCACCAGCAGCGGGACGAGCGCCATCCGGACCCCGAACACCGCCGCACCGCTGGCGAAGTTGGAGAACAGCGCCGCCCGGTACTCGGGACGCGCGAGCCCCTGCCGGAAACTGACGGTGGCCACATCGCGGCCGGTATCGGATTCGGTGAGGCGGGTATCGCGCAGGTTGAAGTAGACGACCGCGACCGCGAGCAGCAGCGCTACGGCGTAGATGAGGAACGGGGCGCGCAGACCGAAGCCGGCCAGCGCGCCGCCGATCAGCGGCCCGGACAGGCCGCCGATGAGGAAACAGGTCGACCACAGTCCGGTGACCCGTCCCCGTTCGGTGGCCGGGGAGAGCCGGATCACCAGCGCCATCGACGAGACAGTGAACATGGTCGACCCGACCCCGCCCAGCGAGCGCAGCACCATCAACTGCCAGTAGGTCTGGGCGAAGGCGCTCGCACCGGTGGAGATCGCCACGATGAGCAGGCCGACCAGGTAGATCCGCCGCTCCCCCAGCAGCTGCACGAGCCGGCCGCTGACCGGCGCGAACAGCAGCCGCATGGCGGCGAAGGCGCTCACGATGGCGGAGGCGGCCGCCACGCCCACACCGAAGCTGAGCGCGAACTGCGGCAGCACCGGGGACACCAGGCCGAACCCCATCGCGATACAGAAGGCGGCGCCGATCAGAACCCATATCTCGCTGGGTAGCGGGGGTTTGCCCGAGGTGTTCACACGCGGGCGGGCCGGGAGCAGACGGCGGAGTCCCGGCGTTCGCGGCCCGGCCTGTCCACCCGTTCGGTGCGCACTCCCGGATCCGGGTCGATCATCTGCCAGGGCCTCACCACTCACCCAGGCAGTCAACGCCGGGGTGGACCCGACAATTCCCCGCGCCGGCGTGGGGTTCACCGGGCCGGTCCGGGGGCACCGCTCGGAACGCGGCGGCGCGTCGGCGGTCCTCGGCCCTTGGTCGCTACCGGGCGTACGCCCGGCTCTCCGTCCTATCCTGCGTATGCCCCGGCCCCGGCCTCCGCCCGACCGACCCGGTCCCTGCCCGACCAACCCGGCTCCCGGCGGTTATTCGTCGATGGGCTCCGACCCGTAGGCCTCGGCCCGCCCGGGTTCCCGGCTGCTACCCGGCGGCCAGGACCCGCCCGACCATCTCCCGGGCCGCCTCCTGCACCTGCGCGAGGTGGTGGGCGCCGTGGAAGGACTCGGCGTAGATCTTGTACTTGTTCTCGGTGCCGGACGGCCGCGCGGCGAACCAGGCATTCTCGGTGCTCACCTTGAGTCCGCCCAGGGCGGCGCCGTTGCCGCGGGCTCGGGTGGCGATGTCGGTGATGGGTTCGCCCGCGATCTCGTCACCGGTCACCTGCTCAGGGCTGAGACCGGCGAGGAGTTTCTTCTGTTCCGGCTCGGCGGGAGCATCGATCCGGGCGTAGGCGGGACTACCGTAGCGGCGTTCGAGTTCGTGGTAGCGGGTCGAGGGGCTCTGCCCGGTGACCGCGGCGATCTCGGCGGCCAGCAGGGCCAGCAGGATGCCGTCCTTCTCGGTGGTCCACACGGTGCCGTCCATCCGGAGGAACGACGCGCCCGCGCTCTCCTCACCGCCGAAGGCGAGGCTTCCGCTGAACAACCCCGGGACGAACCATTTGAACCCGACCGGCACTTCGTACACGTCGCGGCCCAGCACACTCACCACCCGGTCGATCATCGAGGAGGTGACCGCGGTTTTACCGATCTTGGTGAGTGCGTCCCAGCCCCGCCGGTTCGCCACCAGGTATTCGATGGCCACCGCGAGGAAGTGGTTGGGGTTCATCAGGCCGCCGTCGGGGGTGACGATGCCGTGCCGGTCGGCGTCGGCGTCGTTCCCGGTGGAGATGTCGTAATCGTCGCGGATGGCCACCAGCGAGGCCATGGCGTGCGGAGAGGAGGGATCCATCCGGATCTGGCCGTCGCTGTCGAGCGTCATGAACCGCCAGGTGGGGTCGACACTCGGATTCACCACTTCGAGGTCGAGGTCGTAGCGCTGCCCGATCTCCTCCCAGTAATCGACGCTGGCGCCGCCCATGGGGTCGGCGCCGAGGCGGATCCCCGCGCCCCGGACGGCGTCGAGATTCAGTACCGCGGGCAGGTCGGCGATGTAGTGATCGAGGTAGTCGTAGCGCTGCACCGAGTCCATCGCACGGGTGAGGGGAGCGCGTTTCACCCCGGCCAGGCCGCCGCGCAGCAGTTCGTTGGCGCGTTCGGCGATGCTGTCGGTGGCGCCGGTATCGGCCGGGCCGCCGTGCGGGGGGTTGTATTTGATGCCGCCGTCGCGCGGGGGGTTGTGGGACGGGGTCACCACGATGCCGTCGGCCTGGGCCCGGGCGCCGTCCCGGTTGTGACGCACCACCGCGTGACTCAGCGCGGGCGTGGGGGTGTAGCGGCCGCGGGAATCGACCACGGCGCCGATATCATTGCCGGCCAGCACTTCCAGGACTGTCGTCCACGCCGGTTCGGACAGCGCGTGGGTGTCGCGGGCGAGATAGACCGGTCCGGTGATGCCCCGGGTCGCCCGGTATTCGACTACGGCCTGGGTGATGGCCAGGATATGCGCCTCGTTGAAGGTGCCGTCCAGACTCGAACCGCGGTGCCCGGAGGTACCGAAGATCACCCGCTGAGTGGGTTCGGCCGGGTCGGGCACCCGGCTGTAGTACGCGGTCACCAGCGCCGGAACATCCACCAGATCGCCGGGGCGGGCGGGCCGTCCGGCTCGATTATGGGCCATGCTCGGGTCTCCCTTCGTGGTCGGCCGCACGCGGCTGGTCATCGTGATCACCGGAACGGCCCCGCGGCCGCGTCCGGTGCTCCGGACCTTCCCGACACCATCATGACCCGACCCCTCTCGCTCGTACCGTACTGCGTTCAGCTCGTGCCGTACTGCGTTGCCATGCCGCGCCTTCCGGCCATCTCGCGGGCGGCCGGACCGGGCCGCGACGACAGCAGGATCGGCACACCACTACTCGGTGGAGACCCCACACCGGCGGCTACCGGTCCGAGCAGTGTACGAACCCGGCCGGGATGGCCGGAAAGGGTGGTGAACTCCGCCGCTCGCGCGGCACCGCAGACCGGACGGCGGATCCGAGGGATCCTCGATGCCGGTGACCAGCAACTACTGTCCTATCGGGAGGAGGGGGCCGGCCGCGGTGGAACCGCCGGATACGCTGCCCCGCAATTGGTCCCGAGCGTACCGGGATCGATTCGGCCGGATCGAAACAGATTCCGGTCGATTCGTAGCTTGCTACCATCCCGGAGGTGAATCTCACCACCACTACGCCCGGGACGCGTCGGCTCCGGGTCGATGCGGCGCGTAATCAGCAGCGGATCGTCGAGGCCGCACGCGAGCTGTTCGCCGCTCGTGGACTGGGTATCACGCTCGACGAGGTGGCCGAACGCGCCGGGGTCGGGGTGGGCCACCGCAGCCGCTGACGGTGAACGCACTCGGCCTGGCCGAGGTCGAGCAGGCCGAGTCCGCGAAACCGGGCCCGAGGCCGATTCGCCGCCCCTGACCCCCGCGTATCGATTTCTTCGCGCTTTTCCCCATCGGCCGCACTCTTCCCTTAGAGTTGGACGCGTGACCAAGTTATGGGTGAACTGGGCCGGTGATCAGCAGTGCGTACCGGCCCGCCTGTGCGCGCCGCGCGATCAGGCGGAACTGTCCGCCGAACTCGCCCGCGCCGCCGAGGCCGGGCACCGGGTCCGCGTCGCGGGCTCGGGTCACTCGTTCACCGACACCTGCCTCACCGACGGCGTGCTACTCGACCTGTCCCGGATGAACCGCGTCCTCGAGGCGGACCCGGCGACCGGGCTGGCCCGGGTGCAGGCGGGGACGACCCTGGCGGCACTCAACGCCCGGCTCGACCAGTACGGCCTGGCGTTTCCCAACCTGGGCGATATCGACGTCCAGACCATCGCGGGCGCCACCGCTACCGGCACCCACGGCACCGGCGGCCGGCTGCCCAATATCTCCGCCGCCCTGCACGCGGTGGAGCTGATGACGGCCGACGGCCATATCGTCGAACTGACCGAGGAGTCCGACTCGCAGGCCTGGCGCGCCGCCCGGATCGGACTGGGCGCCCTGGGCGTGGTGACCGCGTTCACCCTGAAACTCGTCCCCTCGTTCGTCCTCGAAGGCGTCGAACGTCCGGTCCCGGTCGACGAAGTACTGGCCGATCTGGACTCCTATATCGACGGCAACGACCATTTCGAGTTCTACATGTTCGCGCACAGCCCGATCGCCATGACCAAGCGCAACAACCGCGTCGATCTCCCCGCCGCGCCGCGACCCGCACCGGTGGACTGGTTCGCCGATATCCTGCTGTCCAATCACGCCTTCGACGCACTGTGCCGACTCGCCCGCCGCCGGCCCGGACTCATTCCCTGGATCCAGCGCGGGGCCGCCTACGCGGGCAGCTACCGCCGCCAGGTCGATCGGTCCTACCGGGTCTTCACCAGCCCCCGGCTGTTCCGCTTCACCGAAATGGAATACGCGATCCCCCGCGAGTATTCGGTCGCGGCGATCCAGGAGATCAAGGAGACCGCGCGGCGTTTCGACAGCCCGATGCCGATCGAGGTGCGCTGGGTGGCGGGTGACGACGCGTTCCTCTCACCCGCGGGTGGGCGCGCCACCTGCTATATCGCGGTGCACCAGTACCAGGGCATGGACCACGAGCCGTTCTTCCGCGCGTGCGAGGCGATCTTCGATCGCTACGACGGCCGCCCGCACTGGGGCAAACGCCACTATCAGACAGCGGAGACACTGCGCGGCCGCTATCCCGACTGGGACCGGTTCGCGGCGGTGCGCCGGCGCTACGACCCCGACGGCCGGTTCGCCAACGCCTATCTGGACCGCGTCCTCGGCCCGGTGTCAGCGACCGAGGATGCGGTCGACCAGCTCGGGTAGCGCGGTGCCGATCGGTTCGCGCACGACCTCGGTCGCGAGCGAATCGTAGGGCGTCGGTTCGGCATTGACGATGATGAGATCGGCGCCGGCCGATACCGCGCGCCCGCACAGCGAGGCCGCCGGCTCCACCTGCAACGAGGTACCGACCGCCAGGAAGATCTCGGCCGTCTCGGCGGCCAGCGTCGCTTTGATCAGCGTGCGGTGATCGAGGGCCTGGCCGAACATGATGACATCGGCCTTGAGGACTCCCCCGCATGTCGGGCAGGGCGGATCCGCTTCCCCGGCGGCCACCCGCTCCAGCGTGGCGGCCATGGTGGCGGTGTAGTCGCACTGCACACAGACGACGTCGAACATATTGCCGTGGATCTCCACCACCCGCTGCGGGGCGGATCCGGCACGCTGATGCAGCCTGTCGATGTTCTGGGTGACGATGGTGAGCGCCCGGCCCGCTCGTTCGAGATCCACCAGGGCACGGTGGGCGCCGTTCGGTTCGGCCGCCCACGCGGGATTGTCCCGGCGGGCGAGCCAGGATTTCTCGCGCAGCGCCGGATCGGCCAGGTAGTGGTCGTAGGTCGACAGCAGTTCGGCGATGGGGTCTTCGGTCCAGACTCCACGCGGCCCGCGGAAGTCGGGGATACCGCTGTCGGTGGAGATTCCGGCGCCGGTCAGTGCGACGATACGGCCGGTGCGTGCGTACCAGTCGGTCACCGCCCCGCCTCCGGCCCGCCGCGCGCCGCGCGGGGCAGCGTCACCCGAGGGGTTGGATTACACATGCCACGAGCTTAGGAGGCCGGCACCGCACACGGCACGCGACGCCTTCGAACAGACTACAGCTAATCTTCAGCAAACAGTTTGCTGCATTCCCATTCGGCTTCCGGACCCCGAGAGATCTTCCGGTCGCGATAACCGTCCATAAACCGACCCCAGATCTTTTAACAGGCATTTTTACCGAAAGATCACGAGCTCATCGCACGATTGCCCGATTTCACCGGCGTCGCCGTGATGGCCACCTCTCGATTTGCTGAGCGGTATCCAGCAGGAGATTTCTCCGTTACTGTTAACACATCCACACGCCACCGAAACGGAGGTTCTGCCATGGCTCACCACCGCATTCCCCGGACGGCAGACCAGCGGGTCGGATACCATATCTCGAACGATTACGGCAGTCACGGTTTGGTAACCCACGCCGCCGGGTATACGGAAGATATGACAGCACTGCGTAACCGACCCACCCGGATCGCCGGCATGGAATGGGGCACCGCACTGCTGGCCCTCGCCACCTGCCTCATTTTCAGCGCCGGCATCGCCGCGATCACCCAATCCTTCGCGACCGCACTGGTCGCCACCGCCAGCATTCTCCTCGGCCTCGGCATCACGCTGCGGATACTCCGATAAGCCCGGCAACCCGAATTCGCGCGCCCCGCCCGCGAATATCCGCCCGCACGGCTAGTCTGCGAGCATGGTATCCGGGGACGGGTCCGACGACACCATCGGCGGAGACGGGGGCGGCTCCCCCGGCGAACCGGCGGACGGTCCACCGCGGGGCCGGAGCGCGGACCCGGCGGTGGAGAGCAGCTGGCTCGATCGCCGATTCCGGCCGCATCCCGCCGGCAGGCCCCGGATCTCCACCGTCCTGCTGGTCCTCGCCTTCGCCGGCGTGCTGGTCCTGTATCTGATCCTGCAACCCGGCTGACCGGCGACCAGGAATAATCCGGTTGCCGCGGCCGCTTAAGGTTGTCGTTATGAAGGAGAACGGGCGCAAGGTCATCGCGACCAACCGCCGGGCACGGCACAACTACACGATCCTGGACATCTACGAGGCCGGGATCGCGCTGGTCGGTACCGAGGTCAAGAGTCTGCGTGAGAGCAAGGCCTCACTGGTGGACGCCTTCGCGACCGTGGACAACGGCGAAGTGTGGCTGCGGGGTCTGCACATCCCCGAGTTCAGCCACGGCACCTGGACCAACCACGCACCGCGCCGGGTCCGGAAACTGCTGCTGCACAAACGGGAGATCGAACGCCTGGTCGGCAAATCACGCGAGGGCAATCAAACCCTCGTTCCGCTGTCGATGTACTTCTCCGACGGCAAGGTGAAGGTGGAGCTCGCCCTCGCCAGCGGTAAGCAGGACTATGACAAACGGCAGGATCTGGCCCGGCGGACCGCCGAACGCGAGGTCACCCGCGAGCTCGGCCGCCGCATCAAGGGCATGCGCTGAGCAGTCCCGGCGGCGCCGAGAAAAGGGAATGAACCACGGTGAGTCAGGTGTTAATATGACTAGCCCGGCACGGTGCCGGGACGTACGGGGCTGAACGGTTTCGACTGCGTACGTCGATTCAAGGGAAGCGTGTCGGTGCAGGCAAGAGACCACCGTAAGCGTCGTTGCAACCAATTAAGCGCCGATTCCAATCAGCGCGAGTACGCTCTCGCTGCCTAAGCGATAGCGTCTCTGTCGGCCCGAGGTTCGCCCTCGGCTTCGGTGCCGGCATCAGCTAGAGGGCTCACCGCGCGACTCGGTCGCGGAGTAGTGCGGGACATCGAACAGCGACTGGGATCGTCATCCCGGCTTGTTCGCGAGACCGGGAGATCCGAGTAGAGGCACAGCGAACTGCACACGGAGAAGCCTTGATGAAGCGGCGGAGGACCCGGGTTCGATTCCCGGCAGCTCCACGGAAGGCCCGCAGGTCACCGACCTGCGGGCCTTTTCTTTCGGCGGACCGTTTCCCGGCTACCAGTGACTCGCTCACCCGGAGAGCCGCGGCGCCCGTCCTCCGGTAGCTGCCTCACCCACCAGGAAGCGGGCGGTCGCGGCGTCGGCAGGCAGATAGGTTTCGACGGCGATCTCGGCGAGCGTGATATCGAAGGCGGCGCCGAAGGTGGTGACGGCATTGATGAAACACAGGCGGGTATCGCGATACTCGAGATGGATCGGCAGGGCGATCTCGGCCGGATCCGGCTGCGGATCGCCGGGCGGGGGCCCATAATCGGTCACCGCGGCCACGCCCGCGGACACCATGGCGCCGCTGGCGATACCGGTCAGGGTGCGGGCCACGAACAGGGCGAGGGTGCTCGGCGCGGCGGCGAAGAGCGGCCCGGCGGCGATCGCCAGTACGAGGGCGGGCGCCAGCACCGCTTTCCGGCCCAGCCGGTCCGAGGTGACTCCGGCGACGAGGAGGGCGAGGGCCATACCGGCCATGTAGCAGCAGAACACCGCGGTGAGAGTGCTCTTGCCGAAACCGAATTCGTCCTGCCAGAGCACATACAGCGGGGTGGCCGCATTCGCGAGCCGAAGACCGCGGCGATCGGCCAGGCGGCCGACCAGATACGCAGGTGGGTGCGGCGCTCCCCCGTCGGGCGGGCAACGAGGGCGGCGGTTACGGCCATGGTGCGCTCCTGACTTACTCGCCATCGTGCGCGCGTACTACCTCGATTCGGGTGGTGTACCGCAGTCCTGCGGCTGGTTTCGGATCGATCGGCCGAAATCGACGCGTACCCACCACTGGCGGGTACTCCGGGAGGCCGGGTTGATCCGGCAGTGGCAACACGGCCTGGAACGCCGCAATGTGGTGCGCGCCGAGGATCTCGACGCGCGGTTCCCGGGCCTGCTGAACCTGGTCGCGGACTGGGAGCCGCCGGACTGACGGGCAAGCGTTCCTGTTACCCATCTTTTCTGTAACTCATCGTCGCACTAATGTGTATCATCACAGGTGCCGGTGAACCGCCCGCCGCGACGCGTCGCCGCTGGTACCGGTGACGATCGAGGAGGATCGATGAGGCTGTTCGGCAAGGCCGCCCCCACCCGGGCGACCGATCCGGGAGACGTCGCGTTGCACGCACGCGATGTGCGCTTCGACTGGGCCGAGATCCCGCTGCACTGGATGGCCGCCGAACCCATCGCCTCCCATGTGATGAACTCGCTCAACCTCCTGCTGCCCGAAGGCGAACGCAGCTTCCTGACCACTTTCGGCGAGGCCCTCCCGTTCGTGCGGGACGAGAAACTGCGCGAGGACATGCTCGGCTTCATCGGCCAGGAGTCGATGCACGCCGAAACCCACGCCGGCTCCCACGACCTGCTGCTCACCGCCAACGGTATCGATCCGCGGCCGTTCCTGCGGCAGGCGGAATACCTGTTCCGCAAGACCGTCGGCCCCCGGCAGAGCACCGGGACGCGGGCCGGGCGGCAGCAACTGGTCGACCGGCTCGGGGTCATCGCCTCGCTGGAACACTTCTTCGCGTTCCTCGGCGACTGGGTGCTCAACAGCGATCTCGAACAGTTCGGCGCCGACCCGCGCATGCTCGATCTGTACCGCTGGCACGGCGCCGAAGAAGTGGAACACCGCAATGTGGCCCACGATGTCGCCGAATACTTCGGTGTGGGCTATTTCCGGCGCGGCGCACTGATGCTGCTGGTCTTCCCGTCGTTCCTAATACTGCTGGTGCGCGGCACGAAATACCTGGTGCACCGGGACCCGTCCCTGCCCGATCCGGGCTATCCGCGGCTGCTGCTGTGGATCTTCGGCGCGATGCGGCGCGGTGCGCTACCCGGGGTCCCCGCCCTGCTGATCAGCGCGCTGTCGACGTTCCGGCCGGGGTACAACCCGGAATCGGTCGGATCCACCGCGCAGGCGATCGCCTATCTGGCGCAGTCCCCGGCCGCCCGGGCGGCCTCGTGACCATCGCCGACCCACCTCCGGGGGCGTCGCTTCCGCTGCCGGCCGATCTCTACGGCAGACCGCGGCGCGACCGGACCCTGCGTCTGCTCGACGCCGTGGTGGACGCCCGCATGCGCTGGACCGCCCTCACCAATCGGCGCGAGCCGAGCGCGCGCGCGGACGACGGGCGGATCGGTGTCCGCGTCGTCGAGCGGCGGATCCGCGCGCACGACAACGACGTGGTGAGTCTGCGGCTGGCCGCGGCCGACGGCCGGGACCTGCCGAGCTGGCGGCCGGGCGCACATCTGGACGTGGAGCTGCCCTCCGGGCGGCTGCGCCAGTACTCGCTGTGCGGGGACCCGGCCGATGCCCGCACCTACCGCATCGCGGTCCGGCGCATCCCCGGCGGCGGCGGAGGCTCCGAGGAGGTGCACCGCGCGTTGACCGTCGGGTCCGCGTTGACGGTGCGGGGTCCGCGTAATGCGTTCCCGTTCGCGGCACCGGGCCACGGATCTCCGGCCACCCGGCTACGTTTCGTGGCCGGAGGTATCGGTATCACCCCGATCCTGCCCATGATCCGCCTGGCCGACTCCCTCGGCATCGACTGGACCGCGGTGTACACCGGACGTACCCGCGAGACCCTGCCCTTCCTCGACGAAGTCGAGCGCTTCGGCGGCCGGGTCACCGTGCGCACCGACGACCGGTCCGGGCTGCCGACCGGCGCCGAACTGGTGGACGGCGCACGCCGGGGTACCGCGGTGTACTGCTGCGGTCCGGCACCGATGGTCGGCGCGGTCACCACCGCCCTGCGCGGGATCTCCGGTGTGGAACTGCATTCCGAACGGTTCTCGGCGCCGCCGATCGTCGACGGCAGGCCGTTCGAGATCGAATTGGCCCGCAGCGGTGCGGTACTCGCCGTCCCGGCCGACCGGTCCGCCCTGGACGTACTGCTGGCGCACCGCCCCGACCAGACGTATTCGTGCCGCCAGGGTTTCTGCCGCACCTGCCGGGTACGGGTGCTGGCCGGTTCGCCCGACCACCGCGATTCCGTCCTGACCCCCGCCGAGCGTGCCGCCGGTGACCTGCTGGCGTGCGTATCACGCTGTGCGGGTGACCGTCTGGTACTCGACCTCTAGCATTCCGTGAGCACCGAGGAGTACAGCGTGACCGAATCCGGCAACGAACCCATCGCGACCCGGCGCACGGTGCGCAGCGGCGCCTTCGACCTCGCGGTCTACGAATACGGCGACCCCGCTGCCGACACCGTGGTGCTGGTACACGGCTGGCCCGATACGAGCCACCTCTGGCACGGGGTGATCCCGCTGCTGGCCGCGCGATTCCACGTGGTGGCCTACGACACCCGCGGTCACGGGGCCTCGACCCGCACCGGCCGGGTCGCCGATTTCCGGCTCGCGGAACTGGCCGCGGACTTCTTCGCGGTCGCCGACGCGGTCAGCCCCGACCGGCCGGTCCACGTCCTCGCGCACGACTGGGGGTCGGTCCAGGTCTGGGAGGCGGTCTGCGAGCCGCGGGCGGTCGGGCGCATCGCCTCGTTCACCTCGGTCTCCGGCCCCAATCTCGACCATCTGGGCAAATGGGTACGCGACCGGCTCGGCCGGCCCAGCCCGCGCAATATCTGGCAGCCGTTCACCCAGTTGCTGTCCTCCGCCTATACCGGGTTCTTCATGACGCCCGGTCTGCCGCGGCTGGCGTTCGGCCTGCTCGCCACCGAGCACCGCTGGCGCCGGGTCATCCAGCTCATGAACGACACCGCACCCTCGACGATCTTCTTCGCCCCGACATTGAAGCGGGATATGGTCGACGGTCTGCTCATCTATCGGGCGAATATCCTCGCGCACCTGCTGAACCCGCGCGAACGGACCACCGACGTACCGGTCCAGCTCATCGTCGCCGGTCGCGATATCGCGGTGCGGCCCGCCGGTTACGACGATACGGGCCGGTGGGTCTCGCGGTTGTGGCGCCGCGATGTACCGGCCGGGCACTGGATGCCGTTCTCCCATCCGGAGCTGTTGGCCACCGCCACCACGGAATTCGTGGACGCGCTGCGCACCGGTGAGGTCACCGCGGGGACCACCGCACCGCGGGCCGGCGGGCAGCCGTCCCGCCGATTGCGGGCGGTCCGGGCCACCGGCACCGACTGATCTCCGCCGGGCCGCTCACGGCGCGGCCGACGGTGTGGCGGGTCGCCGGGAGGCGCGACAGAAGCGTTCGCCCCAGACCCGGATGTGCTCGACCAGCTCCGGGGGTTCCAGAACCTGGAATTCGGCATCGAGCGAGCCCAGTGTCAGGGCGGGCCAGTCCAGCGAGTCGGTGGTCATGGCGATCCGGCAGCGGCCCGCGTCGATCGCCTCGACACTGCCCCAACGTCCGAGGCGCTGCCGGACCGACTCCGCCGGGGCTTCGACCAGCGCTTCGATCCGATACAGATGCGGCATATTGTCCACGCCGGAGCGGACGAATTCCGCGGCGTCCGCGGTGGGCAGTTCCCGGGGGCGGAAACGTGCTCCGTCGCCTGCCGGGTCGGTGAGCCGGTCGACCCGGAAACTGCGCCAATCGTGGCGGGTCAGGTCGAACGCCACCAGATACCAGCGCCGGCCCAGAGCGACCAGGCGGTGCGGTTCGACATGCCGTTCACTGCGGCGGCCGTCGGCGGCGGTGTAGGTGAAACGTAACCGCTCACTGTCACGGCAGGTCAGGGCCACCGCGGCGAGAGCCGACGGATCGAGGGCGGCAGCGGAACGGCCGCCCTCCCAGTCCGCGGGCACCGTCATGGCCCGGATCGCCTCCACCCGCTTGCGCAGCCGGGGCGGCATCACCTGCACCACCTTGGCCAACGCGCGCACCGAAGACTCCGCAACACCCTCCACCATGCCCTGCATCGCGAACTGCAGTCCGACCACAAGCGCTACGGCTTCGTCGTCGTCGACCATCAGCGGCGGCAGCGCCGCCCCCGCGGCGAGCTGGTAGCCACCGTCGACACCGCGTTGCGCTTCCACCGGATACCCCAGGTCGCGCAGCCGGTCGATATCGCGCCGCAGGGTCCGCGGCGAGACTTCCAGCCGCTGCGCCAGCTCGGTGCCGGGCCAGTATTTGTGGGTCTGCAGCAGCGACAGTAGCCGCAGCGTCCGCGTGCTCGTATTGGCCATACCGTCGATTGTTCTCGAATTGCGGTCGATTACTGGCCGCTGGTTCCGTATTTCCGTGGCGGAACCGGCCGGAGGGCACGGATCCCCCGCGATTCCGGCCGCCCGCGCCCCGGCTAATGCGTTCCGAGCGCCCGCAGTGATACGCCGGTGATGGTGTCGGCGAAGACCGAGCCGTCGGCGTGCTTACGGCCGTAGACGATGATCGGGGCGCCCTCGGCGATTGCCTCGATGGTGGTGGCGATCAGCACGTAGATCTTGGTGTGGTCGTCGGTGTGCACCACGACCTCGGAATGGCTGATCTCGCTCTTCACAGTGAGGGTGCTGCCGTCGTTGGTCAGCACCTTCCCCCAGACGAAACCGACCCCGATATCGGGGGATTTCGCAGTCGGAGCCTCGCTCTCGCGGGGTGCCATGGTCGAGGCGGCGATGGCCCCGGTCGGGGCGGCGGCCTGGTCGGTATCGGTCGTCCGCCCGAGGTAGAAGAACCCCACGGCGAGCAGCACCGCCATCCCGAGACACAGGCCGAGCAGTGCGTGACCCCCGACCGGAAGCAATTCCGGCGCTTCGGTCTCCGGTATGTCCCACTCCGGATTCGCGGGCTCAGGCGGCAGGCTCGCGTAATGGGCCCCCTGCGCGCTCGCCGCCGGGGGCACCGGTATGCGTGCCGGGTGCGCCGCCGGCGGATCGGGCACAACCCACCGCCGCCCGCCGTCGTCGACAGCGGGCTTCGCGGGCCCGTACCCCTCTGGGGCAAGCCCAGTAGGAAGATTCGTGGGCCCATATCCTTCCGGATAGGGCTCCGGTCGCCCGGGTACCGAAGGCGATCCACTCGACACGGTGGCCTGCCCGCGACCGGGCGGACACTCGGATAGATCGTCCTCGCTGTCGGGCTCGGCATCCTCGTCCCACATACCGACCCCGAGGCCCGAGTCGTACGCGGCGGATCCGAGTAGCCGAACCGATTCGAGGGACCCGGCAACCGCCCGGCGATTCCGGGGCGCGCGGTTGGTCGCGGCCCGAATAACCCTTGGATCCACGCCGCCGAACTGCTCGGCGGACAAGCCTGCGCGGTGGCGTGACCACGACCACGGAGTGTGCTTGTTGGACATACTGCCAGGTTAGGTCCTCTGTTCAGGCCCCTATCGTCACTGACGGGAGGAATCGTGGGATGAAAGCGGTTGGGTCACAGTGACTTCCGCCCGTCCATGCCTCATCCGGCCGCCAGCACCTCCAAAACCTGCTCTCCGTAACGTGCCAGCTTGTTCTCGCCGACGCCGTTCACCGTGCCCAGTTCCCACAGATCGGCAGGTTTGCGGGCGGCGATATCGCGGAGCGTGGCGTCATGGAACACCACGTACGCGGGGACACCCTGTTCTTTGGCGGTATCGGCCCGCCACTGCCGCAGTTTCTCGAACAGCGCGGTATCGGCAGTATCGAGATCGGGGGGTGCGGCCCGGCCGGATTTCGCGCTGCGCGCCGCCCGCGCGGGAGTGGGCCGTTCCGGTTCGCGGCGTAGCGCGACGGTGCGGCCGTCGAAGAGGACGGCTTCGCTGGCCTCGGTCAGGGTGAGCACCCCGTAATCCCCGTGGACCGCGAGCAGCCCCTGGGCCAGCAGCTGCCGGACAACCCCGCGCCACTGGGTATCGCGCAGATCGGTGCCGACACCGAACACACTGAGTTCGTGGTGGTCGTACTGCTGCACCTTCTGGTTCTTCTTGCCGAGCAGGATATCGATGAGATGACCCGCGCCGAAGCTCTGCCCGCGCTCCCGTTTCAGGCGCAGCACCGCCGAGAGCAGTTTCTGCGCGGCGACGGTGCCGTCCCACGATTCGGGAGGGTTCAGGCAGGTGTCGCAGTTCCCGCACGGCTGCGGCGGCTGACCGAAGTAGGCCAGCAGCTGGGCCCGGCGGCAGTCGACCGTCTCGCAGAGGGCGAGCATCGCGTCCAGGTGCAGCTGCAACCGGCGGCGGTGCGCGGCATCGCCCTCGGAGGTTTCGATGAGTTTGCGCTGTTGCACCACGTCCTGCAGGCCGTAGACCATCCAGGCCGTGGACGGCAGCCCGTCCCGCCCGGCCCGTCCGGTCTCCTGGTAGTAGCCCTCGACCGATTTGGGCAGGTCGAGGTGGGCGACGAAACGCACATCGGGTTTGTCGATACCCATACCGAAGGCGATGGTCGCCACCACCACGAGGCCTTCCTCGCGCAGGAAGCGGGCCTGATTCTCGGCGCGGGTGCGATGGTCCAGGCCAGCGTGGTACGGGACCGCCCGGATACCGTTCTCGGTGAGGAACGCAGCGGTCTTCTCGACGGAGTTGCGGGACAGGCAGTAGACGATGCCGGCATCGCCGGGGTGCTCGGCGCGCAGGAACTCGAGGAGTTGCCGATCGGGCCGGTTCTTCGGTTCGATGCGGTACTGGATGTTCGGCCGATCGAAACTGGCCACGAAGCGCCGGGCACCGCCCAGGTCGAGCCGGGTGATGATCTCGTCGCGGGTCTTCTCGGTGGCGGTCGCGGTGAGCGCGATGCGGGGCACGTCGGGCCAGCGTTCGTGCAGCATGGACAGCGCCAGATAGTCGGGCCGGAAATCGTGACCCCACTGCGAGACGCAGTGGGCCTCGTCGATCGCGAACAGCGCGATCCGGCCCCGGTCGAGCAGCTGGGCGGTCGATTCCATGCGCAGCCGCTCCGGCGCGAGATACAGCAGATCGAGTTCGCCGGCCGCGAACTGCGCTTCCACGGTACGGCGCTCGTCCGGGAACTGGGTGGAGTTCAGGAAGCCGGCCCGCACCCCGAGCGCGCTGAGCGCGTCCACCTGGTCCTGCATGAGCGCGATCAGCGGGGAAACCACCACTCCGACGCCGTCGCGGACCAGCGCGGGAATCTGATAGCACAGCGATTTGCCGCCGCCGGTGGGCATGAGCACCAGTGCGTCGCCGCCGCCGATCACCTGGTCGACGATCGCGCGCTGTTCACCCCGGAAACTGTCGTAACCGAAGACCCGGTTCAGAACCCGCTGTGCCGCATCGGATTCGGCACCGGACTCGGCAACGGGCACGGTCGGGGCTTCGGGGGCTTCCACGCGGCCCATCCTACGAGCACCGCCGGACAAGCCGAGGGGCGTCCGGCGCGGACGCCGAGGTCCCGCGCGTAGTGCACACATGTGGATGAACCGGGTCCCGTTCCGGCCGCCGACACCGTGACCACGCGCCGCGCGAATCCCGCGGTACCGCCGCCGATCACTTAGGTTGTCCGATATGGCATCCAGAATGCGATCGCGTGCCCGGTGGGCGATGGTCACCGCGATTACGGCGGCAGCGGCCTGTGTGAGCGCGGCGCCCGCGCACGCACAGGGGTTCCCGGCCATGTGCGCCGACGGCTGGCAGGCGACCACGATCGTCGAGGGGGTCGGCAATCTGGAGAACCTGGATTCCGACGGCGCCGGCGGCTTCTATGTCACCGGCATCGTCGACGGCTATCTCGCCCACGTATCGGCCGACGGGAAATTCGAGAAGCTGGTCACCGGGCTACAGCATCCGGCGGGCGTCCGCGTGGCCGGGCGCTCGGTGTACTTCTTGACCGGCGACGGGGTGACCGACCCACCGGGCACGCTACAGCGCTACGACCTCGACACCGGCGCGGTGAGCGTGCTCCGTACCGGGCTCAACGGCCCGAACGGCCTGCTGCTGCTTCCCGACGGGGACCTGCTGATCAGCACGATCGGGCTTTCGCGGGCGCCCACCGGAATCGCCCGGTACCGGCCGTCGACCGGCGAGTTCACCGAATCCTGGTCGCCGCTCCCGCTCACCAACGGCCTGGCCCTGGCTCCCGACGGGGAGTCGATCTACACGGACAATCTGACCATGCGGATCTTCCGTATTCCCCTGGGTTCGCCCGCCGACGCCCAAGTGGTCGCGGGGCCGCCGAACCTACTCACCGTTCCCGACGATATGGAGGCCACCCGCGCCGGTGACCTGTACGTCGCCGATCACGGAGTCGGCGCGATCTACCGGGTGGACCCGGCCACGGGAACCGGATGCGCGATCATCACGGGCCTGATCAGGCGGCCCGACCCGGTCCGGACCGTGCCCGATGGCACCACCTCGGTGCGGATCGCCCGCGACGGCGGGTCGTGGGCACTGTTCGTGACCGGGATGGACGGGGCGCTGCGGCGGCTGAACCCGCCACCGGGTATCGACCTCACACCCGCGGACGCCACTCGACGCTGACGCATATTGCCCGCTCAGAGACAATTTTCGCCTGAATCCGCACTCCCGGCTCAATTGAGGTCGGAAAGTGACCGCTAGGGGTCATACCGTGCTTCTCGAGCACGGAATCCACCGAACCCTGACGGAAGGCGATGACCTTGAGCGAGAACTCCACCGTCCCCCGGACCGATACCGCCGCGACGTTGTCCGGCGAACGCGCCGACCTGCTGGCCGAACTGCGGGCCGCGCGCTTCTTCCTGCGCTTCACCGCCCGCGAGCTGACCGATGAACAGGCCGCGGCCCGCCCCACCCCCAGTGCGCTGTGCGTGGGCGGCCTGATCAAGCATGTGACCGGCGTCGAACGCGGCTGGGCGGATTCCTTCGTGGCGGGCGCCGCGATCTCGAAGGATTTCGACGATATGACCGCCGCGGATTTCGCGGCCCGGGAGAACGAATTCCGCATGCTGCCCGGCGAAACGCTCGCCGGGGTGCTCGCGGCGTACGAGGAGATGGCGCGGCGGACCGACGAGATGGTGGCCACCCTGCCCGATCTCGACGCGAAGTGCCCGCTGCCCAAGGCCCCCTGGTTCCAGGAGACCCACTGGTCGGCACGCCGGGTGCTGCTGCACATCATCGCCGAGACCACGCAGCACGCGGGTCACGCGGACATCATCCGCGAGGCGATCGACGGCGCCAAGACCATGGGCTAGGCGGGTCACCACCGTACGTCGAGCGGGGAGTGGGGCCCGGCAGCCACCCACTCCCTGGTGAGATGCGCCAGCTTCGCGGGCGCGACCTGTACATGCAGCGCGGCGATCCCCGAGGGCGCCATTTCGAGGCACAGGGCGCCGTAGACCCGGCCGCCGACCTCGATCACGACCGCGGGATCGCCGTTGAGGACGGCCGCGTAGAACGTGAGGCCGGCGCCGACGAAGGCACGTTTGGCGCCGGTCGGACGGAACAGATTGCGCAGGTAATGGGCCACCGCGGCCGCCCCCACCACCGGGGTCCGACGGGCCGGAACGGCGCCGCCGCCGTCGGCCACGCTGACCACGTCACCGGTGAGCAGCCGGACCAGCGGCTCGGTATCGCCGCTGAGTGCGGCGACGAGGAATTCCTCGGCGATCCGCCGCGCGGCCGCCGCATCGACCTCGGTCCGGGACCGGCCGCCGAGATGCTGTGCGGCCCGCCGGTAGATCTGCTGACAGTTCGATTCGGTGAGATCGAGGATTTCCGCGATCTCCCGATGCGGGTATCCGAACGCCTCGCGCAGCACGTACACCGCGCGCTCGTTGGGGGTGAGCCGCTCCATCACGGTGAGCATCGCGAGCGAGACCGACTCGCGCTGCTCGGCGGTCTCGGCGGGACCGAGCATCGAGTCCCCCGCCAGGACCGGCTCCGGAAGCCACTGCCCGACATAGGTCTCCCGCCGGGCCCGCGCGGAGGTGAGCTGGTTGAGGCACAGGTTGGTGAGCACCTTCGTCAGCCAGGCCTCGGGTGTCTCGATCCGCTCCCGGTCCACCGCGTGCCACCGCAGGAACGTTTCCTGGACCGCGTCCTCGGCATCGCCGGCCGACCCCAGCAGCCGGTAGGCGATCGCCTCCAGACGGCCCCGGGCGCCCTCGAAGAGATCGGCTTCGTGCGTACTGAGCGACATCAACCCATCGTCGGCCATCGGCGCAGCTCGCGTCCACCGGCGCGGCCCGCGGGCGGAGCACGGTGCCGAGCCCGCACGGCGGTGTGCGGGCGCGAGCGGGAGCGGCGGACTAGCCGCGGAGACGGAGCAGAACCTGCTGGTGCAGCCGCCCGTTGGAGGCCACCGCGTCCCCGCCGTGCGGGCCGTCGCGACCGTCGAGGGCGGTGAAAGTACCGCCGGCCTCGCGGATCAGGATGTCCAGCGCGGCCAGATCCCACAGCGACACCTCGGGTTCGGCCGCGATATCCACCGCCCCCTCGGCGACCAGGCAGTAGCTGAAGAAGTCGCCGTAACCGCGGACCCGCCACACCTCGTCGGTGAGGTCGATGAACTGCTCGCGCAGACCACGGTCGCGCCAGCCGGACAGGCTGGAGAACGCGAGGCTGGCCGAGCCGAGATCGGAGACGGCGCTGACAGTGATCGGTTGCGGCGCGCCGGGATGGAAACTCGACCACGCGCCCTGCCCCGTCGCGGCCCACCAGCGACGGGCCAGCGCGGGCGCGCTCACCACACCGACCACCGGCACACCGTCCTCCAGCAAGGCGATGAGAGTGGCCCACACCGGGACGCCGCGCACGAAATTCTTGGTGCCGTCGATCGGATCGACGACCCATTGCCGGCCGGTGAACTCGGCCGTGCCGCCGAATTCCTCACCGAGGACCGAGTCCTCGGGGCGGCCGTGCCGCAGGATCCGCCGGATCGCCTCCTCCACGGCCAGATCGGCATCCGATACCGGAGTAAGGTCCGGTTTGGCATCGACCTTCAGGTCCAGCGCGCGGAACCGTTCCCGGGTGATCGCGTCCGCTTCGTCGGCCAGCCGCAATGCGAGTTCGAGGTCAGAGGAGTGAGCAGCCACACCCGAACACTATCGAGTCGGTCCGGATGCGGCCGCGCGCCGTGCCGTCACGCGACCGTGGCCGGCCCGCCCTCATGCCGCCACCGCGCGGGCCGCCACCAGCGCCTCCGCCCACCAGTGCAGCCGGTCCAGCATCACCTGGGCCGCGGCCGCCGGTTCCGCCGGTGCGAGCAGTTGCCCGTGCTCCCCGAACAGCAGGTAGTAGCGGAGGAAGGAGACGTACTCGCGCACGGTGTGGGCGTCGAGTTCGTTGAACACCTGGCGGAGCTGTTCGATGGCCAGCAGCCCGCCGCTGGCCCCGCTGTAGCCGACGAACGCGATGGCCTTGCGCTGCCACTGGGTGAAACGCCAGTCGATGACGGCTTTCAGCGAGGCCGGGAAGCTGCGGTTGTAGTCGGGGGTGACGATGACGAACGCGTCGGCTGCCTCGAGCCGTTCGGTCAGGTCGCGCATTCCGGCGGGACGCTGCGGGTTGGGCTCGATCGCCGGGGAAACAGCGGGCAGCGCCAGCGGGATATCGGCTTCGGCCAGGTCGATCACGTCGATCTCGAATCCGCACTGATCCGGAGATCGCGGCGCTCGCCGACCAGCTCACCATCACCGCGGGCGCGGCGTTCACCGAGCGGGTCGCCACGGTGCCCAATCTGCCCGCCGCCACCGGGGTGACCCGGATGGCGCACCCCACGGCCGGGACCTTGCGGCTGGCCTTCGAGACCCTGGACCTGTTCGCCGACGACGATCAGCAGCTGATCGTCCATCTCCCCGCCGACCCGGCGACGGCCGCCGCCCTGGACCGGCTCGCCGGCCACCGCCCCGGCAATCTGCGGGCCGTCCCGAGCTGATCCGCGACGACCGCCGGTGGCCTCCACGGGCCGCGCGGTGCACCGCGGTGGACGCTCCTAGTAGCCTTGAACACCGTGCATCCAGATGTGACCGCCGACCTCGCCGAACTCGACGCGACCCTCGAGACCGTCGAATCGGTCCTCGATCTCGAGGAGCTGCGCCGCCGTATAGACGAGCTGGAGCACCAGGCCGCCGATCCCGAGCTCTGGAACGACCAGGATCACGCACAGCGGGTCACCAGCGAGCTCTCGCACGCCCAGGGCGAACTGCGCCGGGTCGAGGAGTTACGGCAGCGGCTCGAGGATCTGCCGGTGCTCTACGAGCTGGCCGAGGGAGAAGAAGGCGACGCGCGGACCAGCGCACTGGCCGACGCCGACGCCGAGCGGGCCGCACTGCACACCGATGTGGAGGCCCTCGAGGTCCGCACCCTGCTGTCGGGCGAGTACGACAAACGTGACGCGCTGGTCAATATCCGGTCCGGCGCGGGCGGCGTGGACGCGGCCGACTGGGCCGAGATGCTGATGCGCATGTACATCCGCTGGGCCGACCGGCACAAGTACTCGGTCGAGGTCTACGACACCTCCTACGCCGAGGAAGCCGGTATCAAGAGCGCCACCTTCGCGGTGAAGACGCCGTACGCCTACGGCACCCTCTCGGTGGAGATGGGCACCCATCGCCTGGTCCGGATCAGCCCGTTCGACAACCAGGGCCGCCGCCAGACCTCCTTCGCCGAGGTCGAGGTGCTGCCGGTGGTGGAGACCACCGACCATATCGAGGTCCCGGAAACCGATATCCGGGTCGATGTCTACCGGTCCTCCGGGCCCGGCGGCCAGAGCGTCAACACCACCGACTCGGCGGTGCGGATCACCCATATCCCCACCGGAATCGTGGTGACCTGCCAGAACGAGAAATCCCAGCTGCAGAACAAGGTGTCGGCCATGCGGGTGCTGCAGGCCAAACTGCTGGAACGCAAACGGCGGGAGGAGCGCGCCCAGATGGATGCGCTCAAGACCAACGAGGGCGCGTCCTGGGGCAACCAGATGCGGTCCTATGTGCTGCATCCGTACCAGATGGTCAAGGATCTGCGCACGAACTACGAAGTCAACAACCCCTCGGCGGTACTCGACGGCGATATCGACGGCTTCATCGAATCCGGGATCCGCTGGCGGATGAGTACAGTGCTGCAGGAGAGCTAGCGGTCCCGATTCCGGGTCGCCGCAAGCCGTTCCGGTGATGCACGGGAGAGCAGGTGGTCTGATGCCTTCGGAGGGGGCCGAGGCCCTGGCGATGTCGCTGGCGGCCTCGTCGGAGGTCACCTCGTGGCTGCGGTCGTCCGGCCTGGAGATCGTGCTGCTGGTCCTCGGCGCGATGCTGTTCGCCCGCTTCGCCACCTACGTCCGCGACCGGGTGACGCAGAAGATCGATTCCGGGTTCCGCGGCGGCGACGCGCTGGTCCGCTCCGAGGAGGCCAAGCACCGGCACGCGCTGGCGCAGGTGCTCACCTGGGTGGTGCTGACCGTGGCCTACGTGCTGGTCGCCATGGAGGTCCTGGGGCGGATCGGCTTCTCGATGTCGGGCCTGGTCGCGCCGGCGGCGGTGCTGGGTGCCGCGCTCGGTTTCGGCGCGCAGCGCATCGTGCAGGACATCCTGGCCGGGTTCTTCCTCATCACCGAACGGCAGTACGGGTTCGGCGATGTGGTGCGGATCGCGGTGACCGGTATCCAGGATCCGGCCGAGGGCACGGTCGAGGATGTGACGCTGCGGGTCACCAAATTACGTAACCCGGACGGTGAGGTGATCACCGTCCCCAACGGTCAGATCGTGAAAGTCACCAATCTGTCGAAGGATTGGGCCCGCGCGGCGATCGATGTCCCGGTCTCGGCCGGTGCCGATATCATCCGGATCAACGAAGTGCTGCACGAGGTGGGCGGCCAGGCCTACCAGGACCCCCGCCTCGAACCACTGCTGCTCGACGAGCCGACGGTGATGGGTGTGGAGGACCTGACCGTGGACCAGATGAACATCCGGATGGTCGCCCGGACGCTGCCGGGTAAACAGTTCGAGGTGAGTCGCGAGCTACGGGTGCGCGTGGCCGCGGCCATGCGCCGGGAGGGCCTGAATGCGCGCCCGTAGATCGACGCTGATCCTGGCGTGCGGCTGGGTGGCGACCTTCGTGCTGTACCTGTTCGTGAAGCCGGATCAGATCGCACCCGCGAAGCCGGCGCCCGCCCCCGCCGTACCCGCCGTCCATCAGGTCCCTGTGCAGGTGATTCCCGTCCGGTAGCGGCGGCGACAGGCCCGCGGGCCGCTTCGTTATCGAATGGTTACACTGTCTCCTCGTGATCACCCTGCGCAACGTCAGCAAGTCGTATCCGACCGCTACGCGACCGGCGCTGGAAAACATCAACGTCCATATCGACAAGGGTGAGTTCGTCTTCCTCATCGGTCCGTCGGGTTCGGGTAAATCGACCTTCATGCGGTTGCTGCTCAAAGAGGAGACACCGACCGCGGGCGAGATCTCGGTCGCGGATTTCCGGGTCGACCGGCTGCCGGGGCGGAGGGTGCCGCGATTGCGGCAGCGAATCGGGTGTGTTTTCCAGGATTTCCGGCTGCTGCAGCAGCGCACCGTCGCCCAGAACGTGGCGTTCGCTCTGGAGGTGATCGGAAAACGCCGGCAGTTCATCGACCGGACCGTGCCCGAAGTGCTCGAACTGGTCGGGCTGGGTAACAAGGCCGACCGGCTGCCCACCGAACTGTCCGGCGGCGAACAGCAGCGGGTCGCGATCGCCCGGGCCTTCGTCAACCGGCCGCTGGTCCTGCTGGCCGACGAACCCACCGGCAACCTCGACCCCGAGACGAGTTACGAGATCATGCTGCTACTCGAGCACATCAACCGGATGGGCACCACCGTGCTCATGGCCACCCACGATCCGCTGATCGTGGACGGTATGCGCCGGCGTGTGGTGGAACTCTACGACGGCCATCTGGTCCGCGATCAGGCCGACGGTGGTTACGAGGTGCGCCGGTAATGCGGGCGGGATTCCTGTTCGGCGAGGTCTCCGAGGGGCTGCGCCGCAATGTGACCATGACCATCGCGATGATCCTGACCACCGCGGTCTCGCTGACCATGCTGGGCGGCGGTCTGCTGGCGGTGCGGATCGCCGACAAGACCGAGCAGTACTTCCTGGACCGGCTCGAGGTGCGGCTGTATCTCACCGAGGGCGTCTCCGCCACCGACCCGGACTGTGTGAACGATCCGTGCCGGAGGCTCATGGCCGATCTCGAGTCCGTCGACGGCGTGGAGAACGTGCAGTACCTCAACCGGGACGCGGCGGTCCGGGAGGCGAAGGAGAAAACCTTCAAGGATCAGCCGGAACTGGCCGAGTACGTGAGCGAGACGCCGCTGCCGGCCTCACTGCGGGTGAAGATGACCGACGCGTCGCTGTACCCGACGATCTACGAGCAGTTCTACGAGCGGCCCGGCGTCGGCATGGTCCGCAACGACAAGGACATCGTGGACCGGCTGGTCAGCCTGTTCGACGGACTCCGCAACGCCGCCTTCGGTATGGCGCTGCTGCAGGCGGTGGCGGCACTACTGCTGATCGCGAACATGGTGCAGATCGCGGCCTTCACCCGGCGTACGGAGGTGAGCATCATGCGCCTGGTGGGCGCCACCCGCTGGTACACCCAGCTGCCGTTCCTCCTGGAAGCGGTGGCCGCCGCGCTGGCGGGCGGTCTGCTGGCCACGGTGGGCCTGTTCGTGGCCCGGCCACTGGTGATCGACCGGGCCCTGGGCGATCTGTTCGCCAGCAATGTATTCCCGCAGATCACCTTCGACGACATCTTCACCACCGCGCTCATGGTGATGCCGGTCGGCGTACTGTTCGCCGGTCTCACCGCCTACGCGACCCTGCGCTGGTACGTGCGGGAATAGACGGCCGGAGTCCGCGGTCCGGGTGACGACAACTCCCATCCGCGGTAACTCCGGTAACCGAGATCGCCCGCCC
>NZ_JBKOOL010000070.1:0-27663 GCF_046764065.1 Nocardia sp. NPDC002869 | reverse complement strand
CCTTCGGCTCATGCGCTTTCGAGGCCGAAACGGCGAGACGGGCCTCAACCCTTTGTGGTGTCTCGTAAAACTCGACGCATGCGGGTTGCGTCGGCATTCGACGTTCGGGTCGCATGCTCGACTCGCCTTCGGAGGTTCGTGGTCTGCGCGCGGGGAGCACTTACAGTGCGGTCCGTGATTCCGTCCGGGCTGTTCGAGGTGCATGTTCGCGCCCTTCTTCCGGTTGTTTCGGTTGATCTACCTCCGGGGTCGGGACCGCGCTGGTTTCTGGGTGTCAGAGCGAAGGAGTACGGGTACCGATCGGTGAAGTGTGGAACGGGGTGACCGGGGTACCGGCCACATGGCGGCGAGGCGCGGTGATGAGCACCGCAAATTAATGCAGCTCTCAGTTCGTTCTCAGTAGTGGTCGGCAGGCTGGACAGCGGATATGAGCAGAAAAGGGAAACTATGACCGAGGATTTCACCAATCGGCCGGCCGGGCCGGAATCGGGACCGGTGCCGCCCTCGACGCCGCAGCCGCAGGCGGGGCCGCCGCCGGGTTCCGGGCCCGGCGGCGAGCCGGCCGGGCCGCCCGGTCAGGCGCCGGGAGGCGGGATACCGCAGTATCCGGGTGGACCGCAGTTCCCGGGTGGCCGACCGGGCGATACTGCTGCGTATCCGATCTCCGGCGGCTCGTTCGCCGGACCGCCGCCCGGCGATTCCGGCCAGTTCTACGCGGCCGCGCCGCCACCTCCGCGCCGGAGCCCGGTGCGTACCGGTCTGGTGGCCGGGGCGGTCGCGCTGGCTCTGGTGAGCGGCGGTATCGGTGGTGCGGTGGGTGCGCGGGTCGGCGATTCGGGCGATCGGCCGGCGGTGACCAATGCGCTGGACGGGCCGGTGCCGAAGGTGCAGAACACGGCGAGCGCGCCGGCCGGGTCGACCCAGGCGGTCGCGCAGCGGGTGCTGCCATCGGTGGTGATGATCGAGGTGGCCAGTAATCGCGGGCAGGGGGAGGGGTCCGGGGTGGTGTTGTCCTCGGACGGTTTGATCCTGACCAACAACCATGTCGCGGCCGGGGGCGGCGGTAACGGCGATATGTCGGTGACCTTCTCCGACGGCAGTACGGCGCAGGCTTCGCTGGTGGGTGCCGATCCGGTGTCCGATCTCGCGGTCATCCGGGTGCGCGGCAAAACGGATCTGCAGCCGATCGAACTGGGTAGTTCGGCGAACCTTCAGGTGGGTCAGCCGGTGGTGGCGATCGGTTCGCCGCTGGGGCTGGCGGGCACGGTGACCACGGGGATCGTCTCGGCGATGAATCGCCCGGTGTCGACCACCGGGGAGGGCGGCAACGACCCGACCGTGCCGAATCCGGTGATCGACGCGATCCAGACCGATGCCGCGATCAACCCGGGTAATTCCGGTGGTGCGCTGGTCGACGCCGAGGGCCGGCTGATCGGGATCAATACCGCGATCGCGAGTCTGGGCTCCTCGGGGGCGGGAGGTCAGCAGAGCGGTTCCATCGGGCTCGGGTTCGCGATCCCGGTGGATCAGGCGCGCCGGGTCGCCGACGAGTTGATCAAGAGCGGTCACGCGACATACGCGCAGATCGGGATGACGGTGCAGCGGGACGAGTCGGTGCACGGCGCGCGGGTTCTCGAGGTCACGCCGAATGGCCCGGCGGCCGCGGCGGGGATCCCGTCCGGGTCCATCGTGACCCGGCTCGACGACCGCACGATCGAATCCGGTGACGCGCTGGTGGCCGCGGTCCGATCGAAACAACCGGGCGCCGAGGTGACAGTGACGTATACCGATCAACGTGGTGGAAATACCCGCACGGCCGAGGTGACTCTCGCCGCCGCCGCGGTGGAGGGAGGCCGATGATGCAGAAGGTGGCCGGGGGTGGGCACGCGGCGATCGCGATCGGCGCTACGGTGAGCGGTATGGAAATCGATGCTCCTGTTGCGGGGCGTGCACTGGTCGTGGTGGTGGACGATCGAACGGCGCACGGCGGCGAGGATTCGCTGGGCCCGCTGGTCACCGAACTGCTCACCGAGGCGGGGTTCCTCGTCGACGCCTCCGTTTCGGTGGAAGCCGACGAGGTGGCGATCCGGAACGCCTTGAACACCGCGGTGATCGGTGGCGTGGACATAGTGATTTCGGTCGGTGGCACCGGTATGTCGCCGCGTGACGTCACGCCCGAGGCCACCTCCGAGGTGCTCGACCGGGATCTGCCCGGGATCAGTGAAGCGTTGCGGGCGTCCGGGCGGGTGGCCGGTTCGCTGGACGCCGGGCTTTCCCGCGGGCTGGCCGGTATCTCGGGGAGCACGCTGGTGGTGAACCTGCCGGGTACCCGGGCCGCGATCCGTGACGGTATGGCGACACTGGGGCCGCTGGCGAGCCGGGTGATCGGTGAGTTGTCCGGGCTCCTGGAATGAGCCGGAGCGGGCAGTATGAGTGAGGGCGAGACCCCTGAGGTCCCCCGTCGGGCGCACCGCCGGACGGGGGACCCGGCACGTGTGGACCGGATCTTCGGTGAAGTGCTGCCGTCCACCACGCGGGACGAGCGGGATGACGGCGCGGCATCCGGTGCCGACGACGAGTGGTGGCGTTCACAGGTGCCGCCACATCACGGCGGCGCCGGGTGAGCCCGGAATTGCCTTGGCGCCCAACGCTTTTCGTGTGAATATCGCGGCTTTGGAGCGCTGTTCCCGGGAGTAAAGGGGGATATTGATTTCTCTGAAATTCTCCGGTATAGGAATGGGCGAGTTTATAATGTTCCGCTCCCGATGCCGATAATTTAAAGGGGGCTATTCTTTTGGCGAATTCTTTGCGGGGGATTCTCTGGGCCCGCCGATCTGTTCGGGGGTTCTCACCTGCGGTTGTCTACCGAGCCGTACCGCTTCCGATTCTATTGTGATCTGGATCACATTAACATATTGCGAAAGCACCCTTTGTCCAGCCGGTTGCCGACCGTTTAATCTCGGCTTCGTCGACCGCCGCAATGGTGGTCCGGCGTGACTTCACTTTGTGGATCCCGTCGGTCGCATTGGCGTGCATTGTCCGATTTGCGGCGTTGCACCGAAATAACAACAGGTCACCTGTAGGTAACAAACGGGCGAAACACTGGTCGGAGCCGGCGAGTCAGCTGTCCGAGTCTCGTAGGCCATGCTGTTTGTCCGACATGATGAGGGGAAATATGAGCGAGAACCGCACCGACGGTGTACGTAACGGCGCCAGGATCGCGGGTGTCGGTGCCGCGGCCGCCGTCGCCGTGGGCCTGTTGTCGGTGGGCGCCGCGAATGCCGATGCCTTCGTGGCTCTGCCCGACGGTCAGAAGGCCGGCCCCGGAGTGACCATTACCCGCACGGGTGAGCATGCCGTCGTTTCGCCCTCCATGGCGGCCAACGGCGCGGGCCGGGTGGTCTGGGTCTCCGGAAACGCCATCGCCGATGTCACGGTCACGCCCGAGGGCGAACCGGGTCCGAACAACGGCCCGACCGGCGAGGACGGGACCAACAACTCGTCCACGCACGGCGCCTCGCAGCTCAATACCGGCTATATCGTCGGTTGCCAGGTGAGCATCGGCGAGGACGCGATCGGCCTGGGCGGCTCGCTGGGCCTGTCCCTCGACGGCGGTAGCCTCGGCGGCTCCGTCGGCGTCGAATTGGGCCCGGGCGACGTCAAGTTCGTGCAGATCGACTACAAGGACATCACGAAGCCCGGCAAGTACTCGGTGGAGTACCAGGATGCCGAGATCGAGATCCAGGGTTGCGCGGGTTATGCGCAGGCGCGGTCGTACACGGTCGTCGAGATCATCGGCGACCACTACTCGAAGACCACCCTGTACGGCCAGCCGTTCAGCATCGGCTGAGCGACCGCGCCCGTCCACGTCGCATCGAATCCTTCTCGCGCATTCCGCGAGCTCTCCCCTCGAAGGGTGTAACTCTCATGTTCAACCGTAAGAACCTGGCGCGCCTGGCCGGCGTCGGCGCCGCCACCACCGTCGCGCTCGGCCTCTTCTCCACCGGGGCGGCCAGTGCCGATACCTTCGTGCCGCTGCCCGGCGGCGAACTCGTCAAGACGCTGTCCGACGGCACGGTGGTGACCGTACGCATGGTCGGCGAGTCGGCGTCCATCAGCCCGTCCATGGGTGCCACGCCGGTGCACCGCAACGCGTGGGCCTCCGGGAGCGCGCAGGTCGAGATCGCCGGCGGCGAGGAGGTGGGTGGCAAGATCTACCCCGGCTATGTCGTGGGCTGCCAGGTCAATATCGACGGTGGCGGTGCCGAGGGCGGTGCCGGTGCCGAGGTGGACACCGAAGGCGCCGTGAGCCCGAGCGCCGAAACCGGCGGCAACCTCACCGTCGGCCCCGGCCAGGCGAAATCGTTCTACGTCCTCGATATCGAGGGACCGGACGACTACGGCAGCGAAGATCACGCCACCAACAACAAGTTCCGCGGCAACAGTGGGTCGGTGACCTGGTCCGATCAGACCATCGGCCTCAGCGGCTGCGGTGGCTACGCGCAGGCTCGGTCGTTCGTCAAGGTCGAGGTGGAAACCGAGAACGTGATCACCTTCGTCACGCTCTGGGGGCAGCCGTTCAGTCTCGGCTGATATCCGGCCGATCCGACATACTGGCACGAATACGGGCCCGCCGCGGCGGGCCCGTATTCTGTTCCGGCAGGACCGGTCCCGCCGGTGCCCGGCGGGTATTTCCCCAGCACCGGTCACCTGCTGGCTACCTGGCACTCATCCGGTCGACACACCATGTCGGCGGCACGGTACTCGAGTGTTCACCGGTTGTGTGGTTTTTGGTTCATCTGGTGGCTACAGCCGTCCCGCAAGCTCTATGCAGCCTGTTCTCGGGCCGCCCCGACATCGATTCGCTGCGATGCCGGGTGTCGCTGAAAACCTTGATGAGGGGAAATATGAGCAAGAACCGCACCACCGGTCTGCGCTGCGGCGCGCGCGCTCTGGGCGTCGGCGCTGTCGCGGCGGTGGCCATGGGCCTGTTCTCGACCGGTGCCGCGAACGCGGACACCTTCGTTCCGCTGCCCGACGGTGAAAAACTCGGACCCGGCGTGAAGATCACCCGCACCCATGAGACCGCGCTGATCTCGCCGTCCCTGGCCGCCAACGGCGCGGGCCGGACCGTGTGGGTCTCGGGCAACGCCACCGCCGATGTCTCGGTGACCCCTGAGGGTGAAGCCGGGCCGCACAACGGTCCGACCGGCGCGAACGGGACCAACAACTCCTCGACCCACGGTGCTTCGCAGATCAACACCGGCTATATCGTCGGCTGTCAGGTGAGTATCGCCGACAATGCGATCAGCCTCGGTGGCTCGGTCGGGGTCAAGCTCGACGGTGGCAGCATCGGCGGCTCGGTCGGCCTCAAGCTCGGTCCGGGCGAGGTCAAGTTCGTGCAGGTCGACTTCAAGGACATCGAAAAGCCCGGCGTCTACTCGGTGGAGTACCAGGACGTGGAGATGGCGATCCAGGGCTGCGCCGGTTACGCACAGGCCCGCTCCTACACCGTGGTCGAGATCATCGGTGACCACTACTCCAAGACCACCCTCTACGGGCAGCCGTTCAGCATCGGCTGACACCGGTACCGGTCGAATTCACTCAACCCACACTTCTCGCTGTCGCGAATTCAACCCCAGAGAGGCACAAACACATGTTCAACCGCAAGAATCTGGCGCGCCTCGCCGGCGTCGGCGCCGCTGCCTCGATGGCGCTGGGTCTGTTCTCCACCGGAGCCGCCAACGCCGATACCTTCATCCCGCTGCCCGGCGGTGAAATCGTCAAGACCCTGTCCGACGGCACCGCGGTGACCGTGCGCCTGGTCGGCGAATCCGCCAACATCAGCCCGTCCATGGGTGCCACCCCGGTCCACCGCAACGCGTGGGTCTCCGGTAGTGCGCAGGTCGAGATCGCCGGCGGGAAAGGTGGCAAGATCTACCCCGGCTACGTCGTGGGCTGCCAGGTCAACATCTCCGGTGGCGGCGTCGACGGCAGCGTCACCGGTGACGTGAAGGTCAGCGACGGCTCCGGCGAACTCACCCCGAGTGGTAAAGGTGGCGCCAACCTGACCCTCGGCCCCGGGCAGGCGAAGTCCTTCTATGTCCTGGATATCGAGAAGCCCGACGACTACGGCGACGAGGATCACGCCACCAACAACAAGTTCAAGGGCAACAGCGGCTCGGTGACCTGGTCCGACCAGACCATCGCGGTCAACGGCTGCGGCGGCTACGCGCAGGCGCGTGCGTTCGTGAAGGTCAAGGTCGAGACCGATCACGTGATGTCCGTGGTGACCCTGTGGGGTCAGCCGTTCAGCCTCGGCTGATCCGGCCGTAAGGCTCATCCGGCCGGGTTCCCGGCTCGGCCGGTACCCACATCTCGGTGGCGGGACCCGCCGCGTTTTCGCGGTGGGTCCCTTCGTCGTGTGAGCCCGGGCGTGATCAGTGGAAGATCACGGTGAGTGCGCTGTGCAACGAGGCCGCTGCGACGACCGCTGCCCGGCGGGCGTCCATTGCCACCAGCACAACCCGTTCGGCGTGGCGGTTGCCCGAATCCGCCGGCGGCCCCGACACCAGTACCACCGCGGCGTCGACCGCCAGGGTGTGCGCGAGTGCCGGATCCTCGGCGCCGGCGGCCACCACGTCCACCCGATCGCCGGCCCGCAGGATTTCGGTGATCGCGGTATCGGCCAGGCGGACGGGCACGATCCGGGCATCCGGCCGCCCGGTGGCGGCCTCGGCGAGCCGCGGCCCGACCACACGGACATCGGTGAGCACCTCGCCCGCTCGCAGGGCGGCGGTGAGCACGGCGCCGAGCAGCGGTGCCGGGTCGGCGGCCGCGCCGGCGGGCGTGGCGTCCGGCGGGTAGGAGGCGAGGCGGAGATCCGCGGCGGCGAGCAGATGGCCGGGTGGCAGGTCACGGGAGGCGACCACGACGGAGTTGCGCGCATGGGCCGGATCGCCGCGGAGGAACAGCGTGACGGCCGCGAGTGCGCACAGTACGGCCAGCACCCGGCGCAGCAGGACCCCGTCGGCCCAGCCCGGTCGATCGGCGAACGCGTCGCGCCAGGTGTCGCCGGCGCCGAGGGAGGAACGTCGGCCGCCGCTCGTGCGGGCAGGGGGTCGGATGCGGCTCATGGACCGAGCGTATGAGTACTGTCCGGCCGCGAACCCGGGGTTGTGCGTGGTTGTGGACAACTCGCGGGGTGTGGATGGATTCTTCGCGACAACCGGCCGCTGTCAGCGACCCGTCCGGGCGGGGCCGGGTCGCGAACCCGCTCTCAGCTGGCCGCGGCGGCGGGTGCCGAGGCGGTACCCGAGGAGCCCTTGTCCGAGCTCGATTTCGAACCGGACCCCGAAGAGCTCGACGCGGAGCTGTCCGACTTGGCCGGTTCACTCGCGGTCGACGCGCCACTGCGGCTGTCGGTCCGGTAGAAGCCGCTGCCCTTGAAGACGATGCCCACCGAATTGAAGAGCTTACGCAGGGCGCCGGAGCACTCCGAGCAGACAGTGAGTGCCTCATCGGTAAAGGACTGAACGATATCGAAGCGGTTGTCGCACTGGGTGCACGCGTATGAATAGGTTGGCACTGGGTCCTCCGCAGTATTCGAGACTTAGCACTCTACAGCCGACAGTGCCAACGGTGCCAATTGCCGATTGATTCCCGGATCCCCCCCATTGTGCCGAATGCCACCACGGCGGCGTCTCACGGCGCTGCCACATCGAGCCGGCGCAGGCCGCCGCCCGGGGTGAGTACCCAGGTCATCCGGATATCGTGCGGTTCCTCGGGCAGCCGCTCGACCACCTCGTCGTCGCGGACGACCACGGTGCGCCGGGCTGTGGGATCGGCCATACCCAGGGTCCGGTCGTAGTAGCCGGCGCCCTGGCCGAGCCGGACCCCGCGCCGGTCCACCGCCAGTGCCGGGATGAGCAGGACCTCGGCCCGCGCGACCGTTTCCGGCGGTAGTACCGGGCCCGCCGGTTCCAGCAGGCCGTAGCGGCCCGGCCGCAGCGATCCCGCGCCGGTGAACTCGCCCCAGCGCAACGGGCCGGGCGCCCCGGTCACCGGCAACAACACCCGGCTACCGGCCGCACGCAGCGCCTCGGGCATGGCCGGCGAACCCGGTTCCGCGCGCATCGGCACGTAGGCGCACACCCACTCGGCGGGACCGAGGTCCGCGGCCGCGGCGGCCAGTGCCGCCGCCTCCGTGGCGCGCACGAGTTCGGGTAGTCGCGCCCGGCGGGCACGGATCTCCGCGCGCCAGGCCTGTTTGTCACGCTCGTCGGGCAGAGGCACGGCGACAACCATAGGCTCTCACCGGTGCCGGTTTCGTCGCGAAAGTCCGCAGCGAGCCGGTGTACAGCCGTTTGGGCGGCGCTCCGGGTGGATAGGGTGTGTATATGACAGAAAAGGCCGCAGAACAGGGCAGTGAGGGCGCCTCCGCGCCGGAACCGGGCTTCCGGACGGCCGTCGTGCCCGCGGCCGGGCTGGGAACGAGGTTCCTGCCCGCGACCAAGACGGTCCCCAAGGAACTGTTGCCGGTGGTCGACACCCCCGGTATCGAGCTGGTGGCCAGCGAGGCCGCCGAATCCGGGGCCAGCCGCCTGGTGATCGTGACCTCGCCCGGTAAGGACGGAGTGGTCGCGCATTTCGTGGAGGACCTGGTGCTGGAGAGCACCCTCGCCGAGCGCGGCAAGTTCCAGCTGCTCGAGAAGGTGCGCAAGGCCCCGGGGTTGCTCGATGTGAGCTCGGTGGTGCAGGAGGAACCGCTGGGCCTCGGTCACGCGGTGGCCCAGGCGGAAGCGGTGCTCGACCCCGACGAGGATGCCATCGCGGTACTGCTGCCCGACGATCTGGTGTTGCCGTGCGGGGTACTGGATGTGATGAACCGGGTCCGCCGTAAACGCGGCGGGTCCGTGCTGTGCGCGATCGATGTGCCCAAGGACCAGGTCAGCGCCTACGGCGTATTCGACGTGGCCCCGGTGCCCGACGCGGTCAACCCGAATGTGCTGCGGGTCAAGGGCATGGTGGAGAAACCGGGCCGCGAGGAGGCCCCCTCCACCTTCGCCGCCGCCGGGCGCTACCTGCTCGATCGCGCGATCTTCGACGCCCTGCGCCGCATCGGTCCCGGCGCCGGCGGGGAACTGCAACTCACCGACGCGATCTCACTGCTCATCGACGAGGGACATCCGGTTCATGTGGTCGTCCACCGTGGGTCGCGCCATGATCTGGGGAACCCGGGCGGCTATCTTCGTGCTGCGGTGGATTTCGCACTGGAGCGCGAGGAATACGGTCCCGCGCTGCGCGAGTGGCTCCAGCACCGGCTGAGTCCGGAGTGGAACCCGCAACTCACCGCGGACGAATGAGATCGCCTGCGGGGCGAGGACATCGGGAAGGGCTGGATGCGCTCTGTTGAGGATCAGCAGATCAAGGTGACCGCCGCGGCCGTCGCGCCGCGGCCCGTGCGGGTCGCGATCTCCGAGGCCCAGGGCCTGCTGTGCGCCGAGGACGTGGTGACCGAGCGGCCGCTGCCCGGTTTCGATCAGGCCGCCATCGACGGATACGCCGTACGCAGTGTGGATGTGACGTCCGCCGGGGCCGATATCCGTGACGAGGACGGCGAACTGGTCGACCTGACGCTGCCGGTGGTCGGGGAGGTGCTCGCCGGCTCCCGGCAGCCGATCCGGCTGCAGCCCCGGCAGACGGTCCGGGTCGCGACCGGCGCGCCGCTGCCCACCCTCGCCGACGCGGTGCTGCCGCTGGATTTCACCGACGGCGGCCGGGGCCGGCTCAAGGTCTACGAACCGGTGCGGTCGGGTGACTATGTGCGCCGGGCCGGTGACGATGTGCAGCCGGGGGATGTCGCGGTGCACGCCGGGACGATCATCGGTCCCGCGCAGGTGGGTCTGCTGGCGGCGGTGGGCCAGGACAAGGTGCTGGTCCATCCGCGGCCGCGGCTGTCGGTGATCTCGATCGGCGAGGAGCTGGTCGATATCGATCGGGCGCCCGGACCCGGACAGGTCTACGACGTGAATTCCTACGCCCTGGCCGCGGCGGCGCGTGATGCCGGCGCGGATGTGAACCGGGTCGGCATCGTCGATGCCGACCCCCGGCGGCTCCGGGATGTGGTCGAGGGCCAGCTGGTGCGCGCGGAAGTGGTGGTGATCGCCGGCGCGGTCGGCGGATGGGCCTCCGATCAGGTGTGTGAGGCGCTGGAAGGGCTCGGTGAACTGGAGATCGCCCGGGTGGCGATGCATCCGGGTTCGGTGCAGGGCTTCGGCCGTCTCGGCCGCGACGAGGTGCCCACCTTTCTGCTGCCATCCAATCCGGTGGGCGCCCTGGTGGTTTTCGAGGTGATGGTGCGGCCGCTGATCCGGATCGCGCTGGGAAGGCGGCAGCCGATGCGGCGGATCATCCGGGCGCGGACCATAACTCCGATCCAGTCGATGGCGGGCCGCAAGGGTTATCTGCGTGCCCAGCTGATGCGGGACGAGGCCACCGGTGAGTACCTGGTGCAGCCGCTCGGCAACAGTGCCGGGGCGTCGTCGCATCTGCTGGCCGCCATGTCGGAGGCCAACAGTCTCATCGTGGTCGAACCCGACGACACCGAAATTCGCACCGGTGACAAGGTCCGGGTCGCATTTCTGGCGCAACGCGGCTAGAAAGTGGAGTCCATGAATGTTTTCCGGGCCACCCAGCACCCCGGGTGGCCCGCGCACCTCGGTCCGGTGCGGGTATCCGCCGGAGAGGTGACGTTGCGTCCGGTGCGGTTGCGCGACGCGGCGGCGTGGAGCCGGATCAGGTTGCGGGACCAGAATCACCTGGAACCCTGGGAGCCCACCGGCCGTGGGGCCTGGGACGCGCGCAATCACGCGTCGAACTGGCCGCCGCTGTGGTCGAGCCTGAAGGCGGAGGCGCGTCGCGGCGCGATGATCCCACTGGTGATCGAGGTCGACGGCGCGTTCAGCGGACAGTTGACGGTCGGCAATATCGTGCGCGGCGCGCTGCGTTCGGCGTGGATCGGGTACTGGGTGGCCAAGGATCTCGGCGGGCAGGGGGTCGCGACCGCGGCATTGGCGCTGGGGCTCGATCACTGTTTCGGTCCGGTGGGCCTGCACCGGGTGGAGGCGACCGTGCGGCCGGAGAATCTGGCGAGCCAGGCGGTACTGCGCAATGTGGGCTTCCGTGAAGAAGGGCTGCTGCGTAGGTATCTCGACGTGGACGGGGCGTGGCGCGATCATCTGCTGGTCGGAATAACGGTGGAGGAGCCGGCCGGCCGGGTGGTCGATCGGCTGGCGCGGGAAGGACGGTTGACGCTGCGGTGATGTGCCGCCGGAAACCGGCCTGCCCGGACCCGGCTTTGGTGGAAATGTGACTCATGTGGCGGAAGTGCACGGCGCGCCTGCCGTGTTGTACCCCTACTCGGAATTAACCTACGGACGTCGGTGGTGCGTCCTGCGCCACCGGTGGAGAGCTCGTACCACGATCTGCGAGACGTACCCGCGGGGAAGGACTCCGGCGTCGGGGCGCACACGATTCATGGCGGGGGCTCGGACGACGACCAGGCGGGACGGAGGTGCTGACGACGATGCCGAATTCGATCCTGTGGATCGGGCTGGTCGTGCTGTGGGTCTTCGTCCTGTTTCCTATCCTTGCCGACCGGCATCCCAGAATCCGCCGGACAACCGACACAGCCCTGGCGACGCGGGTACTGCATCGTGGAGATTCCACACGGCGTAAGGGAAGTGGGCATGCCCGCACGAAGCGGACCACGCGGCCTTACCGAAAGCGTCGCCACGCCAATGATGCGGAGGATCCGATGAGCACATCGGCCGAGGAGAACGGTACCGCGGCTGACGAGGAGCGACCGGACGAGGTCGTCGGCGATCGGCCCGGGGGCGCCGAGCCGGAATCGGGTGCGGACGGTACCGCGCACGACGGCGAACCCGGCGACGGCTGGGACGACGAGGAGTTCGAACGCGGCGAGAACTGTGACGAGGAGGTCGGGTCGCCCGAGCACGCCGAGGCCAACGTGCCCGCGCGCATTCCTCCGGTGCGCGCGACGATGCGGGCACCGGATCCCGAACTCGAATACGACGACGAGGATTTCGTGCCGTCCCGCCGCGGGCGCGGTGGTTACGACCCCGAAGCCGACGCCATCGCCCGGGCCGCGCGCTATACCTTCCGGCAGCGCGCCGTGGTCGCGCTCGTACTCGGTGCCGTGCTGTGCGGCGGCCTCGCGGTCGCCGTGGCGCCCATTTTCTGGTGGGGTTGCGGTGGCGCCGTGCTGTCCCTGGGTACCTACCTGGGTTATCTGCGCAAACAGGTCCGGATCGAACAGGAGATCCGCCGGCGGCGCAGCGCCCGGCTCAGCGGCCGGGGTCAGGAGTCGGCCGGGCACGGTCCCGCCGATGCCGGGACGGCGTCGCCGCGGGGCGCCCGGCCCGGAATGGACCGGGATACCGCACGCGCGCTGCGTCGCCGTGCCCATCTGCTCGAACCCGACGACGAGGATCCGGCGTTCGAGCATCTGGATGCCTACGACGCGTCCGTCGCCCGGACCGTGCGCAACCGGGCGACCGGCGGTGATGTCCGCCGGGCCGCGGGTGCGTGACCGGTAGCGGATCCCGCTGCCCGGAAATGCTCGGAGAAGAGATAAACCGCAGGTCAGGGCCCCGATTCGGATTCTGGTAGCCCTGTTTGCTAGAGTGGCACAGCGCGGTTCACCGAGCCGCACGGGGCTATAGCGCAGTTGGTAGCGCGTCTCGTTCGCATCGAGAAGGTCAGGGGTTCGATTCCCCTTAGCTCCACCACAGGAATTCTTGTATGACTGCCCTCGGCCGGTATCCGGTCGAGGGCAGTTCTCTTTTCGAGCCGAGCGCGGCGAGTGGGTGAAGTGGCCGGCCGCTCGGAGTGGCGGTCTGCGTCGGGTCGCGGTGATCGGCTCCGTTTCGTGAGGTCGCGTTCGGTGCCGCGGTGGCCCGTGGGCGCGGGAACCGTCCATTGCGTTCGCGGGCAATCGATTCGGTGAGAGATGGAGTGCCTCAT
Organism: Nocardia sp. NPDC002869; assembly: GCF_046764065.1. NCBI lineage: Bacteria > Bacillati > Actinomycetota > Actinomycetes > Mycobacteriales > Nocardiaceae > Nocardia > Nocardia sp. NPDC002869. The sequence continues at coordinate 14,616 of NZ_JBKOOL010000070.1, read as the reverse complement.
GGTCTCGAATCAGCGAACGCAATAGTGCGTTTTGCCGCTGGTGAGTTATATCCATCGACTATTGTCATCGCCTGAACAAATCTGTCCGATATGCGGTACGACCGAATCGAGAGCCGATCATGTTTGAACAGAGTGTGGTGGTGCCGGGCGACGTGCGCACGCGGCCGCCGGTGCCCGCGGCCACCATGGGCCTGCCGACGGCGACCCAGTTGCTGTGCAGCTTCCAGGGAACCCGGTTCGAGGATCACGACGTCCTCCGCACCGCGCGGGCACTGGCCGTCCTGCACGGCCATCGGGTGACTCTGCGGGACGCGCGCACGGTCGCCGAGGTCGACAATCGCCGCCGGGAGCTGGTCGAGGATATCGACGAGTGGGTCGACGCGCGGTCCCCGCAACGCGACGCCGACGTATCTATCCACGCCGAAACGCTGGGGGCGGTGATCGATCGCATGGCCTGGGGCTGGGTGGACGCCAACCAAGTGGTCGAGATCGACGGCACGCGCGATCACCACGCGCGCAAACGCTGGCACCGGCTGGCCGAAATGATCGACGGCTATACAGAACTGATCACCGAGCTCATCCGGGGCGGACGGCGGCTACCCGGCCGGCTGTAACACCTGATCGCGGTGCCCGGCATCGCGAGCGATCCGGTCGGTTCGGCGGCATCAGCGGTCGAGTACCGCGAGCATTCCCGATACGGCCGCGGGCCAGGTGAACTGCTCGGCTCGCCGCCGGGCCGCGCCGCGCCGCTGCGCGGCCGGGCCAGGACGTCGGTGACCGCGTGCGCGAACGCCGCCGGATCGTCGGCGGCTACCGCGCCGCAGTCGGCGGTGACGATATCGGCCAGCGCCGAGGACCTGCTCGCGACCACCGGGGTACCCGCGGCCAGCGCTTCCAGCGCGGCCAGACCGAAGGTCTCGTGCGGACCAGGGGCCAGCGAGACATCCGCGGTCGCCAGCAATCTCGCGACATCCGACCGGTCGCTGATGAACCCGGTGAAATGTACCGCGGGCAGGCCCCCCCGGCAGTTCCGGCAGCAGTTCGGCCCGGCGTTCGAGCGCGTCCCGGCGCGGGCCGTCACCGGCGAGCACCAGACGCGCGTCGAGCCCGGCCCGGCGTAGTTCGGCGAGCGCTTCGATACTGCGATCGGCGCGTTTCTCCACCGACAGCCGGCCGCAGTGCACCAGCAGGGGCTGTCCGGGCACCCCGAGGTCGGCCCGCAGGCCGTGGTCGTGGCGGCGCGGGCTGAACAGGTCCAGGTCCACGCCCAACGGCACCATCTCGACATTCGGGGCGCCGATACGCCGGAACTCGGCCCGCGCGAATTCGGTGGTGCACACCACCATGTCGTATTCGGCCGCGGTGCGCCGGTTGGCGATATCGGCGCAGCGCCGGGCGATCCGGTCCGGCATGATCTGCCCCAGCAGCCGGTCCAGGCGTTCGTGCGAGATCATCACCCCGGCCACGCCCCGGCGCCGCGCCCAGCGGCCGAATCCGCGCAGGGTCAGCCGGTCGGATACCTCCAGCGCATCGGGCCGCAGGCCGTCGAGGACATCGGCGACCCGGCGCGGGTCGGCCGCCCGGTAACCGCCGGTCCGCGGGATCCCGGCCGCGGGCAGAGTGATCCGCAATGCTCCGCTCGGTAGTACTTCTTCGGTGCGCCGCGGCCCGGGCACGATGAGCACGACCTCGTGGCCGGCGGCCACATAGCCCGCACCGAGATGGTGCAGCGCGGTACGCAGACCCCCCGAGCGTGGGCCGTAGAAATTCGCCAGTTGCACGATGCGCACGTCGCCGATCGTGGCGCGAGCCGGGTTACCACCGGAACCGGGGCGTTGAACTCGCGGTGAAGGCCGCGTGTTATTTGGACCTCGAGTGGCTACGGGGCGGGCATACCGCGGCCCACCCGCGGCAGGTCCAGATTCAGCGGGATCCGTCCGAGGGCCAGATGTTCGCCGACCTCGTCGGCGGGCAGCGGGCGCGCGATGAGGAAACCCTGGGCCCGGTAGCAGCCCAGACCGACCAGGGTGCGGGCCGCGACCGGGGTCTCGACCCCCTCGCCGACCACCCCGAGACCGAATGATCCGGCCAGCCCGATAATCGATTTCACGATGGCCAGGTCGTCGGTACTGGCCCCCAGGCGCTGGACGAAGCCCCGGTCGATCTTCACCGCGTCCACCGGCAGTGCCTTGAGATGGGAGAGCGAAGAATAACCGGTACCGAAATCGTCGATGGCGATCTGGACACCCATCCGTTTGAGCCCGCGCAGCGTGACCTGGGTGCGGGCCAGATCCTGGACCACCACGTGTTCGGTGATCTCCAGGCAGATCGAACTCCCGTCGATTCCGAAATGCCGGAGGATATCCTCGATACGCTCCACGAAATCCAGGCTCACCAGCTGCACCGGCGACACATTGATCCGCATGACCATATTCGTCGCCAGCCCCTGCCGCCGCCACTGCGCGAACTGCGCGCAGGCGGTGCGCAGCACCCAGCGCCCCAGCTCACCGGCGAGGTTGGTGGCCTCGGCCACGGTCACGAACGCACCGGGCGGGAGCAGGCCACGGGTCGGATGCATCCAGCGGACCAGCGCCTCCATGGCCACGATCCGGCCGGTGCGCAGATCCACCTCGGGTTGGTAGTGCAGGATCAGCGATCCGTCGGCCACCGCGCTGCGCAGGTTCAGTTCCACATCGTCCTGGAGTTCGAACTGGGCCCGCATGGCGTCGGTGAACAGGGCCACCCCGTTGCCGCCGCCGGATTTGGCCGACAGCAGCGCGTGGTCGGCGCGCCGCATGATATCGGCGACGGTGGTCTCCCCGGGGATGCCGACGGCCACGCCGACGCTGGCGCCGCGGCTCACCGACTCGCCGCCCACGGTGACCCGGCGGCTGATCAGTTCCTGGATCCGGGTCGCCTCGTATTCGGCGGCGACGGTGTCCATGGGTTTGGCGGGCACGATCACGAACTCGTCGCCACCGAGGCGGGCGATCATATCGTTGGGGTCCAGATTGTCCCGTAGCCGCTCGGACAGGGTGCGGATGAACTTGTCCCCGGCGGTGTGGCCGAGGAAGTCGTTGAGGGCCTTGAGCCGGTCCAGGTCCAGAAAGAAGGCCGCGACCGGGCCGGGACTACCCGGTTGCAGCCGCTGCTCCATATGCTCCAGCAGCGCGCGGCGGTTGGCCAGACCGGTCAGGTCATCGTGCAGGGCGATGAAGCGGAGCTTCTCCTCGGCTTCCACCCGGGCCTGCAATTGCGCGAACAGGGTGGCGATGGCTTTGAGCACGTTCAACTCCCGGGTACTCCAGTCACGGTCGCCGACCTTCACGAAACCGAGCAGACCGCTCGACCGGCCCCGGGACACCAGCGGCACCGCCGCGGAGCTGATATCGCCCAGCCCGGACGCGGAGTGGATGGTCTGCTGGTAGTCGGCGGCGCCGGCCGGGATGAGGAACGGTTCGGTGGCGTGCTCGAGTGATTTGAACACCGAATCCGCCTGATCGAAATACACGATCTTGAGCGGATCCGGTTCGGGCACGTCCTGGCGCGGCGGCCACTCGGCCACCAGCACCGTGGATCGGTTCGCGGGATCGTTGTGCCGCAGGTAGCTGAAGTCGACATCGAAATAGTCGATCAGCATGGCCAGCACCTGCTCGGTCGCCGACACCATGGTCGCCGAATCGACGCCCATCAGCTCCGCGGCGACTTCGGTCACCAGCGAGTCGAGTGTCCGCCGAGGCACCTGATCTCCGATCACACTATCTGCGGCTGTCCGCGCCCGGTGCCGGGCGCCGTCGGCTCCGCACGCTGGCAGCTGCCGCGTAACTCAGGCGTAGTACCAGCGCCACGCTGTCCTGTTCCGGCACTTCCAGTATTTCCAGGAAACGACCCTGAAGTGTGGACAGTCTATCCGCGTATGCCGGGGAGAGCGCATCCAGTTCGGTACGGGATCGGGAAAACAGGAAGACGGGGGACATCGGCTGGACGGCCAGGCCGGACCGCTGCGCCTGGATCCACAGCCGCTGTACCGCGGCCCCGGCGCGGGCATAACCGGTCAATGCCCCGGGCTCGGCGCCGGGTTCCGGGGTGAAGGTCAGGGCGACGACGGCCGAACTCGAGCGCACTCTGTCCCGGGCGTAGTCGCCCAGTGCCGCACCCGCCGACCAGCTGTGCAATTGGGCCATCACATCGGCGCGTCGCCCGATCTGCAGGGCGACCCGCTCATCGGGCGCCAGTTCGAGCGACCGGGTGTCGATACCGTCGGTCAGGTCCTCGCCGGGCCAGCGCAGCTCCGCGAACATCTCGCGGTGCAGTAGCGGTGTGAGGTAGCGGATCCGGTCGGATTCGGCCAGGACGGCGGCCAGGGTACGGATCCCCGGCGAATCGGTGACGGCCCGCATCCGCGCGCCTTCGGCCGCCGCCGCCGCGGCCAGCCCGGCCAGGACGCCGACCGGGATCTGCCCGCCGTATCCGAGCCGGCGGTTGGTCTCCCGGGCGAGCGCGTAGGGATAGTCCGCCGCCAGCGCCGGGTCGGTGTCGCCGCCGTGCCGGAGCACCGCGGTGAGCGGCGAGTCCGGTTCGGTGCCTTCGAGGTATTCGTGGGGGCCGAGTACGTCGTAGGCCGCGGCCGCGACCCGGGCGTTGTAGAGGGCGGCGCCCAGGGCCACGGCGCTGCCCCGGTAGCCGATGTCCATGGCGGTGGTGTGGCGGGGCTCGAGTGCGATCCGCAGCTCCTGCGGCGCGGTATGCAGTGACCACGGCTGGACGTTGCCGCCCGAGGGCGCGCGTTGCGCGCAGACCAGGATGCGGTCGATGGTGGTGCCGGCCGGGTCGTCGGACTCGGGGTCGGCGAGGTATCGCTCGGTCTCGATATCCGGGTCGGCCAGCGCGTCGAGCGCCTGCTCCACATCGACACGGGTACGGCCGGACCGCAGCGGCCGGCCCAGCCCGATCCGGCGGATCGCCGTCGCGACACTGGCCGCGCCGAGCACCACGTCACCACTGAGTTGCGGCCAGCTGTTGAGGGTCTCACCGACCTCCACGAGACTGCCGGCCATCCGGGCCGACAGATCGCGCGCGCCGAGCAGACCGACGACGTAGGGCGCTTTGTCCCGGGTGGACAGGCCACGCAGTTGTTCGGCCCTGGTATCGCCGAGCAGGCCGTGGAACGGGGCCCGGTCCGGTTCGAGGTCGAAACGTTCGACATCGAGCAGACCGCGGTCACTGGTCTCCATGATCAGCGGCAACCGGCGGCGCCGGGCCGCTTCCCGGATGAGCAGTTTGATGTCCAGGGAATCGCACTCCTCCACAACGATTCCCAGACCGTCGACGAAATCGTCCGCGGTTTCGGCGTCCACGCCGCCGCCGCGCACTTCCACAGGCAGGTATGGATCGAGTTCGGCGATCCGCCGAGCGGTGACGATCGCCTTGTTCACCGCGATATCGAACAGCGTGGCGGGTACCCGGTTGAGGTTGGACAGTTCGAGTTCGTCGAAATCGGCGAGCCGCAGCCTACCGCATACGCCCTCCTGCGCCAGGGTGTAGGCGATGGCGTGACCGACGCTCTGACCCACCACCCCGACCGTCACGGTGCTCAGCCGGTCCTGTTCGGCCCGGGTCAGCTTGTTGCGGTTACGGTCCAGGCGGATCGCGCGGAAGGTCCGCGGGCCCGGCAGCACGAGCACGCTGCGCCGCCACGGGTAGTAGACCCAGCGGTCGTCGGCCGCGCTCTCCCCGGTGTCCGGGGGATCGTTGAGCCGGCCGAACTCCGCGGCCAGCAGGCCCCGTAGATCGTTGAACTCGGTATGCGGGATGGCGCGAAGCCCCGCGAGGGCGTGTTCGTCATCGGGATCGCTCGGGTCCAGGATCAGCGGCCGGTATTCCACCCCGAGATCTGCCTCACCGACCATGTGCGTGGCATTCCTCCCCGCCGTGCCCGAATAGTCGATTCGACCGCCGCGAACTCGGTTCAGCTAATCCCATAGTGCGAAGTTCACCACGCATCAGCAGATACTGCAACTTGTCAGCAAATACATGGTAGGTCCGGGTATCCCACCAAATGGGCAGGGTCCGATAGCGCTCGTCGGGGTAGGGCACCGGCGGGATCAGCTGGGCCACCACCCCGCCGCTGGCGCGGTGCCGTTCGGTGGTGAAGGAGGCGACCGTGGCGAAGCCGTACCGCGCGTTGAGCAGGCGCGGCGCATGGGCCATACAGCGTGAGATGGCCGCGGCCAGTTCGTTGCGCCGGGGCGCGTCCCGGGCGACCCACACCGCCCGGGATTCCACCACTCCGCGCGGAATGCGCCGGGCCATCATCAGACCCAGTTCGGCCGCACCCGCCCGGCCGGCCCACGGGGCGAGCGAGCCGACCTCGGACACCCAGGTGTAGGGGCCTTGGACCCGTAGTCCGCCGACCAGTTCGCCGCGGGCGTCGGTGGCGGCGAAGAACAGGGCCGTCGAGGACCCGTCGAGTACACCGTCGTAGTCCAGGGCCGATTCGTTCCCGAAGTGGCGGTACGCTTCCCGCGCTCCCGCGAGATATCGGCGCCACAGGCCGGGGGAGAGATGTGGGGTGGTTACGCAGAGGGCGTATCCGGAAACGTTGTCGCGAAATCTCACAGTGCGGCCGCGGCTCGGGTCTTCCTGGCCGACTGCGATCGTTTCGACAGTCATGCAGTTCCTACTCTTTCGCCGCACGACGCGAGGGCCGTGCGGGATTTGTTGTCCACAGCCCGACCGACGCCCCGGCTCGTCGGCGTGCCCAGTGCAGTATCCGTCATCGGAAGACAATTGACCAGAACTCTGGTTAATCTTCCGGAAACAGGCTCGGTGTGTGATCGTTATCGCAGGTCAACCCGCATGAAATCGGCAGGCGCCGTTACCACCAGACCGGTTGGTACCGAGTTGGTTACCGGCAGGCAACGACCTGTGCCGCTCGCGGTCAGGGGGTGAGGGAGATGAACAGCTCCACCGATTCCGAACCGTGCCAGATCTCGATCTCCTCGCGGTAGGCCCGGGTGATCTCCGCCGACGCGGTCGCGTCGTCGACCTGGGCCCAGACGTCCTCGACCGGATCGTGGTAGTCGCCGTTGGGTACGAACCGGGCGTAGACGCCCCGGGGAACCCGGACCAGTACATCGCCGACCGGGGCCCGGCCCGGGTCGGTGTACTCGAAACACACCAGCGCGTTGTAGGTTCCGGTCGGTGTCCGGACGTACACGGTGTACATGGGCCGTTGGCCGTCGGCCGATCCGGCGGCGTCCAGCCGCTCCCGCACCCGGTCCTTCAGGAACTCGATGAGCTCGCTGTTGCTGACCTTGAAACTGGGCCGGACCTTCGGGAAGACGAGTCCGGCGTACACGGATTCGCCGCGCACCACGATCGTGTAGGTCATCGGGCCTCGACCGCCAGATACAGATCGATCTTGTAGGCGTGCGGGTAGAACTCGAAATCACCGGAGAAGGTCCGGTTGATCTGGTGGTGCTCCTCGGCGTAGGCGATCTGTGTCCACAGGCTCGTCATGATCTGCGGGAAGTTACCCACCGAGGAGAATTTCGCATAGGTGCCGCGCGGCAACCGGGCGACCAGATGTCCGCGGGTGACCTCGTCGAAGGAACTGCACCGATATCCCACGATCTGGGTGTTGTAGGTGCCCAGCTCCATCGAGTAATCCGTGTACGCCGTGGCGAGGGGGCCGCCCAGCTCGTGATGGAGTACCGATGCCCAGGCGCCTTCGAGGTCGCGGTCGTACAACTCACCGAGCGCACGCTTGGGACTGCGTACCGGGAGTCCGGCCACCCACGTCTCGTCCCGCTCGACGAATTCAAACTGCATGGAACGACTCTTTCGAGATGTGTCCTGGTCGGCAAGCCGACCGAATGGTCGGCTGGATCCGCCATGCTATCAACCGACGGCGATACCGGCCGGTTGCCCGCGCCCGGCGCCGCGCCCCGGGGTCGCGAGCGCGGCACGGCGGGATCGGCCGAGTTCCCACGGTCCGATCCGGAACCCATTACCATGGGATGAAATTTCTCCGGACGCCACAGCCGGGCAATTCGGGAGTATTCGATTTCGATATCGAATACCACTCACCGCGAATTGAATTCGGCATTTTACTCCTGTTCTCAGGGCTGGGGGTTTTGCCGGGTATTATTTCGTAATTCACCGCGGCAGGCCCGATCCGCCACTGCCAGTTCAGCTGAATTTCATTCGGCGTCGATACCAATGCCAGCATGATCGGCAGACCAGACCGGCGGGCCGTGCCCGCATTCGGCGAGCGCGCGAAACGCGCAACCCGATAGCCGGATCTACGGCCATGCGCCTGTGGGGTGAGCCCGGAAGCAGTGCACCGCGGACAGCAGCGAGATGGGGTCGCCGCCTCCTGTGGTGCCTGGCCGGCCTCTTCGTGCTGACCGTCCTGCCGGGGGCGCTCGGGGCGGTGGCCGTGGCCCAGGACGGCACCCCCGGATCGAGCCGGATGGACGGGGTGGCCTGGATGAACGTCCGGGACTCCTTCGGTGTGGCACTCGCCGATTACACCTACATCAGTGACAACGGCGGGTTGCTCGACCCGGGCGGCACAATCGTGTGGACCATCGTCGGCCTGGAATTCGCCGGCTACATGATCATCGTGACCACCGCGATCTGGTTCATCGGCTTCGCGCTGAGCTTCGCCTGGCTGGATTTCTTCGCCGACGCGCTGCGCGGTACCGCCGGCGCGCTGGCCGGCCAGCTCGCCACGCCCGCCGTCCTGATCACCACGGCCTCGATCGGCGCTTTCTTCGTGGCCTGGTTCATCGTGCGAGGTTTCCATGCTCGCGCGGTGATCCAGACGGTGACGATGCTGGCCGTAGCGGTGCTGGGCCCGCTGTTCCTGGCCGACCCGCTGGCAGCCGCACTGGGCTCCGACGGGGTGCTCGCCCAGGGCCGCGACGTCGGTCTGTCGGTCGCATCGGGGCTGAACGGGTCCACGAACCGGAACCCGGATCTGGCGGTGAGCACACTGCAGGGCGATATGGCGGACAATTTCGCACGCCGTCCGGTGCAGGTGTGGAATTTCGGCCATATCGTGGACAACCAGTCCGCGTGTGCCGCGGCGTGGTCTTCGGGAGTGGCCACGGGGGACGCCGACCGCGCCCAGCGCGCACTGGCGGCCTGCGGCGACACCGCGGCGGCCGCGGCCGCCGCGCACCCGAGCATGGGACAGATCGGCACCGGTCTGTTGCTGTTGGTCTCGGCAGCCGTACTGCTGTTGTTCGCGGTGGTCCTGTCCTATCGGCTGATGCGGGCCGCGCTGGACGCGGTCATGCAGGGGTTCATGGCGACCTTCGGATTCGCCGCGGGCGGTTTCGTCTTCGGGCCCACGCAGACCTTTCTGGTGCGCAACCTGGTGAACACGGGTATCGCCGCCGCCCGGATGTGCGCCTACACCGTCTTCATCGGGGTGTACCTGCTGTTCCTCGGCAACCTGTTCCAGCAGGCGCGCGGCCAGGTGCTCGCCGTCATCGTCATCGCGGCGGTCGTGGAAGCCGTCGCGATCCTGCAGTTCGGCCGGCTGACCAAGGGATTGACGCGCGGTTCGGACTGGATGGCCAACCGGTTCTCGCTCACGATCCAGGGCGCGCGCGGCGGGTCGGGCGGTACCGCGCTCGGTATGGGCGGCGGCGGGAAAAGCTCCGGGGGCGGTTCGGGTGCCGGCACGATCGCGAGCCTCGCCGCATTGAACACTGTCAACTCCTCGCCGCTCACTGCCTGGCTCGTGGGCCGCACGGTCAACCCGCTCAGCCCGTTGGCGTTCGGCAAGATGCGCAGTGACCGGGTGAACGCGGCCACGGCGGCGAGCCGGTTGGAAGGGCACGAATGGGCGTCGATGGCCAGGCAGAACTGGCGGCTGCTGGCGCGGCGGGAAGCCGACGCGTGGGGCGGAATCCACACTGATCTCGGACTCGCGCGCGCTATCAAATATCTCGACAACAACCGGGTCCCCTATCAGAACATGGTGGCTGTGCTACTGGACGCCGGGTCCACCCACAGCAGTGTGAACCATGCGCTGCGCGCCCGTTCGGTGCGGGACGAGACCCGATCGCGCAATCCGTACGGCTTCGGCCCTTTGCAGAAGGCCATCGCCTCCGGCAATGCGGTGGTGAACCATGCCGGAACCGACGCGCAGGCGGCTTTCGCGGCGCAGGCGGTGGCCGATGCCGACAGCCTGGCCCGGCATACTCTGGCGCCGGACCCGGCTGCGCAGCTCAACCGCGACTTCATCGCACGGGTCGAACAGCACTGGGATTCCGACCGCGCCCTGCGGGCCAATATCAGCCCCGAAGAATGGAACTCGGTCGGCCGCGCCACTCGAACCGCCATCGCCGATCGGCTGGCCACCGATCACTTCACGATCGCGAGGGCGTTCAGCGATCGCCCGACCCCGGCGAATCGGCAGGCGCTCATGGCGTCGGTCAAGCGGCTCGCCAACCTCGACCACACGATTCCCGAGTTCGGCCTGGACCCCTGGGACGTGTGACAAGGGCGCGCGGCCCGGGCGCGGACCGCATGCCTGCTGCCCGGGCGTTGTAGTCATCGGGGTCGGCGCAGTGCGGTCGCCAGCCAGTTACCGGTCAGGTCGATCACCTCGGCGCCGCTGCGGTCGCTGAGGTGGATGCCGTCTACGAACAGGTCCGAGCCGCGGCTGTGCGCGACCTGATCCCAGCTGCGCCCGAACAGGTAGTGCTGCACGGCGGCGGTGAAGGCGAGGGTGACGCCGAAGTCGTAGCGCGCGCTCGGATCGCCGTGTTGCCGGACGAGGCCGGCGACCCGGTCGTGGCGCCCCCCGGCGAGCGCCCGCTGTACCAGATGACCGGTGCCGCCCGTGACGCCGAAGATGCCGACACGCATTGCTGAACCTCCAGGAAGAACGGGGTTGGTAATCACTAACCCCAGAATGCTGCGCGATCTCCTTCGTGGGGCTCGGCCGGGTCGCCGCGGACACGGACCCCGACGCCGTCGCCGCACTCCTGGTCGGCGCATGCTTTCAAGAAGCCTTCCTGGACTACAGCGGCGGAATGTATTCGACCGCCTCATCGCCTGAAACGGCCGCGGGCCTCGTCCGGGCGCTTGTGCGTCCGCTGCTGTAGCGGCGTTCCGCCCGGCCGCCGTCTCCGCCGTGCCCGCCGGCCCGCGGGTCGGTAGGCTGCTGCCGACAGCGCAGTCGGACGATCGGGAGTAGCAGCATGGGGCGGGTCGACCGCAGGAAATCGGTACAGGACGCGAAAACGCTGATCACCGGCGCGGCCAGCGGTATCGGCCGGGCGACCGCGCTGGCCTCGGCGGCCCGCGGGGCGCACCTGGTGTTGACCGATATCGACGCCGACGGGCTGGCCGATACCGTCGCCGAGATCGAGCGGGCCGGCGGCACCGTGCTCATCGCCGAGGCGTTCGATATCTCGAACCACGACGCCGTGGCCGCGTTCGCGGCCACCGTGCACGAGCGGTTCGGCAGCCTCGATGTGGTGATGAACGTGGCCGGGACCTCGGTCTGGGGCACGGTCGACAGTCTCGAGATCCGGCACTGGCGGCGGATGATCGATATCAATCTGCTGGGCCCGATCAATGTGATCGAGCGGTTCGTGCCGCCGATGGTGCGTGCCGGTCAGGGCGGCGCGCTGGTGAACGTCTCGTCGGCGGCCGGTCTGCTGGCGCTGCCGTGGCACGCCGCGTACAGCGCCAGCAAGTACGGGCTGCGCGGATTGTCCGAGGTGTTGCGCTTCGAACTGGCCGAGCACGGGATCTCGGTGCACGTGGTGACCCCGGGCGCGGTCGCCACCCCGCTGGTGCGCTCGTTCGACCTGGTCGGCGTCGACAAGGAGCATCCGCGGGTGCAGCGGGTCATCTCGCTGTTCACCCGGCACGCGGCGGCACCGGAGAAGGTCGCCGCGGTGATCCTGAAGGGCATCGAACGCAACCGGTTCCTGGTGTACAGCTCGTTCGATATCCGGTTCGGATACTGGTGGAAGCGGAAGTTCGCCTTCCCCTACGAACTGCTGATGCGGCAGGCCAACCTGCGGTTCAGCACGCTGAAGCAGTCGGTGAATCGGGACCGGCCAGCGGGGAACACAACGAGTCCGGACTCTCCGGCACCGCGCTGAGCATATCGTCGCAACCGCGGTCCGGGCAGTTCAGGTGCACGTCCAGCACGCGCGCGCCCGGTCCCTCGGCGCCGAGCCGGTCGTTCTCGTTGACCAGTTTGCAGCTACCCAGGGATAGGCAGCCGCAGCCGATGCATCCGGTCAGGTTGTCCCGCAGCCGGACCAGCTGGGTTATCCGGTCGTCCAAATCCTCGCGCCAGGCCGTGGACAGCGTCTCCCAATCGCGCCGGGTGGGTGTGCGACCTTCCGGCAAACGGTCCAGGGCGGCCCGGATATCGCTCAGTGGGATGCCGACCCGTTGCGAGATCCGGATGAACGCCACCCGGCGCAGCGTCTCACGGGTATAGCGCCGCTGATTTCCGCTGGTCCGACGGCTGGAGATGAGGCCTTCGCGTTCGTAGAAATGCAACGCGGACACGGCTACTCCGCTACGCTCGGAAAGCTGGCCGGGGGTCAACTCCTTGGTGGTCCAATCCGCTGTCGGCATCGATACTCCTCCTTTATCTGAACAATACTTCAGGTTGCTGGAGCCGGGGGCGGAATCGGGGCAACTGCCCCGCGAACGGGTGGACGTCGCCGTGCCCACACCGCGTTCGCGCATTAGTGTCGGGACATGGGACCAGATGCCGTACCGGATCCGACATCCGCCCGCGACCACCGGCCTTCCCCCGCCGGCTACGGGGTGACCAGCGAAGTCGGCGCGTTGCGCGCGGTACTGCTGCACCGCCCCGGTGACGAGTTGCGCCGCCTCACCCCGCGCAACAACGACCAGCTGCTCTTCGACGGAATCCCCTGGGTGGAACGCGCGCAACAGGAACACGACATCTTCGCCCAGGTGCTGCGCGACCGCGGAGTCGAGGTCGCGCTACTGGCCGATGTGCTCACCGAAACCCTCGAGGTGAGCGGCGCCGCCCGCATCCAGGGCATCTCCGCCGCCGTGCACGCCCGCCGTCTCGGGCACGCCCTCGCCGACGAACTGGCCGGCCACCTGCGTGGGGTCCCGGCCACCGACCTGGCCCGAATCCTCATGGCCGGGATGACCTTCGACGAACTGCCCTTCGCCGCCGACAACACCTCGCTGGTCCGCCGGATGCACCACGGCGGTGATTTCGTCATCGACCCGCTGCCGAACCTGCTGTTCACCCGGGACTCCTCGTTCTGGGTCGGCCCCAAGGTCGCCATCACCGCCCTGGCCCTGCCGGCCCGCGCCCGGGAAACCTCCCTCACCGACCTGATCTACGCCTTCCATCCGCGGTTTCTCGGCGTACGCCGGGCCTACGAATCACATACCGCGCCCATCGAAGGCGGCGATGTGCTGCTGCTGGCGCCCGGAGTGGTGGCGGTCGGCGTGGGCGAACGTACCTCGCCGGCCGGCGCGGAAGCTCTGGCGCGCAGCCTGTTCGACGACCGGCTGGCGCATACGGTGCTGGTGGTGCCGATCGCGCAGAACCGCGCCACCATGCACCTGGACACCGTGTGCACGATGGTCGACACCGACGCCGTGGTGATGTATCCGGGAGTCCGCGAAACCCTCACCGCTTACACGATCAATCGCGACGGCACCTCCGACGACTGTGTCGTCACCGGTCCCGAACCCTTCCTGCCCGCGGCGGCGGCAGCCATGGGGATCGACAAACTCCGCGTGATCGACACCGGGCTCGACGGGGTCACCGCCGAGCGCGAACAGTGGGACGACGGGAACAACACCCTCGCACTGCGGCCGGGCGTCGTCGTCGCCTACGAACGCAACGAAATGACCAACGCGCGACTGGAGGATTCCGGTATCGAAGTGCTGCGCATTCCCGGCTCGGAACTGGGGTCGGGGCGCGGCGGGCCGCGCTGTCTGTCCTGCCCGCTTGCCCGGGATCCGGTATGAAACCCGACCGGATGCGGTAAGAACGAGCCATGCTCGAGATCACGGTGTCCCACGATTCGGGCGTCCCACCGTACGAACAATTGCGGCTCGCCGTCATCGCCCGGGTCCGCGCGGGTGAACTGGCCGCGGGCACCAAGATCCCCACAGTGCGGGCCCTGGCCGCCCAACTGGGCCTGGCCCCCAACACGGTGGCCCGCGCCTACCGTGAACTGGAGCAGGACGGGGTCCTGGAAACCCGCGGCCGGCTGGGCTCGTTCATCGCCTCCTCCGGCGACCCCACCGCCGACGCGGCGGGGCGGGCGGCCTCGGAGTACGTGGCGGCCATCCGGCGGCTGGGGTTGGACGGGGACGCGGCGATCCACTACGTCAAGGTCGCGCTCGGCGTGTGACGTGGGTTTGGTCGTGAAGGCGACCGTGGGTTTGGTCGTGAAGGCGACCGTGGGCTTGGTCGGGAGGGCGAGTATGGGGTTTGGTCGTGAGGGCGACCGTGGGCTCGGTCGGGAGGGCGAGTATGTGGGCTCGGTCGTGAAGGCGACAGTGGGCTTGCTCGTGAAGGTGCTGTGTTTTTGGCGCCGCCTGCGGCGGCGCGGGGTTGAGGCC